>NZ_JACVUD010000039.1:0-33577 GCF_016624905.1 Stenotrophomonas sp. S49
GGTGGGTTGCGCAGGGGCGCAGGCGCCATGGATGGCGCCTACGAGCTTACATGGACGTACTTGCAGCGTCCCCTGCGCGGCCCACCCGCCCGGCCAACCCAATAAAACCCGCCGGGCATTATGCGAAGGACCCCGCCACGAGGGGCTGCGCCGTTGGCTGAAAATTCATGTAACCGCTTACACGGAAACGGATTTTTGCCATAGCGGGTATCATGGGCGGCTGAGTTCATACAGGAGCCACCGCCATGCGCCGCAAGATCGTCGCCGGAAACTGGAAGCTGCACGGCAGCCGTCAATTCGCCACCGAGCTGCTCGGCCAGGTGGCCGCCGGGCTGCCCAAGGCCGGGGTGGAGGTGGTCATCCTGCCGCCCCTGCCGTACCTGGGCGAGCTGGTCGAGGACTTCGGCGAGACCGGCCTGGTGTTTGGTGCCCAGGACGTCAGCAGCAATGAAAAGGGCGCGTACACCGGCGAGGTCTGTGCGGCCATGCTGCACGAGGTCGGCGCCCGCTACGGCCTGGTCGGCCACTCCGAGCGCCGCCAGTACCACCAGGAGAGCAGCGAGCTGGTCGCCCGCAAGTTCGCCGCGGCCCTGCATGCCGGCCTGGTGCCCGTGCTGTGCGTGGGTGAAACCCTGGAACAACGCGAAGCCGGGCAGACCGAAGCGGTCATCGCCAGCCAGCTGGCACCGGTGCTGGCGCTTGTCGGCGCCGAGGGGTTTGCCAACGCCGTGGTGGCCTACGAGCCGGTCTGGGCCATCGGTACCGGCAGGACCGCCAGCAAGGAGCAGGCCCAGCAGGTACACGCCTTCATTCGTGGCGAAGTCGCGCGCATGGATGCTAGAATCGCCGATTCACTGCCCATTCTTTACGGCGGTAGCGTGAAACCCGACAATGCCGGGGAACTGTTCGCGCAGCCGGATGTCGATGGTGGGCTGGTCGGCGGCGCCTCGCTGGTGGCCGCGGATTTCCTGGCCATCGCGCAGGCGGCGGCACACATTTAGTCAAGACAGCCGGCTCAGCGTCGGCATAACAGTCCGAGGGCGGGTTTCCAATGCTGATGTTGATCCTCAATGTCGTCTACGTGCTGGTAGCCGTAGCCATGATCGCGCTGATCCTGATGCAGCGTGGCTCGGGCGCGGCAGCGGGCTCGGGCTTTGGTGCCGGCGCCTCGGGGACTGTGTTCGGCGCGCGCGGTGCGTCCAACTTCCTGTCCAAGTCCACCAAGTGGCTGGCCGTGGTGTTCTTCGGCATCAGCCTGTTCATGGCCTGGTACGCCGGCCATGGCACCCGTCCGGCGGCCGACCAGGACCTGGGCCTGATGTCCGCCCCGGCGGCCAGCGCCCCGGCCGTCCCGGCCGGTGAACTGCCGGCCGCGCCGAAGGCTGCGGAGGTCCCGGCGGCACCGGTTCCGGCCGCCACTGTGCCGGCTCAGGCGGAAACTTCCACTTCTGGTGAAGAAAAGCCGTCCGAAGGCTCCCAGAAAGACTGAAGCCGGTTACAATACGCGGCGCATCGGGATGTTGGTCTGATGTGATCGTTTGCCCAGGTGGCGGAATTGGTAGACGCACTACCTTGAGGTGGTAGCGACTTAGGTCGTAGGGGTTCGAGTCCCCTCTTGGGCACCATTTGTAAGTAAAGCGGGTTCTCCTGGCGCGCAATGCGCCAGCCGTTTCCCGTCCACTCCCCCATGCCAAAGCGCCTGCAGGCGCGGCGGCAGAGGCAAGAGAGAATCGCTGTGCTGGCCGAATATTTGCCGTCTCTGCTGTTTCTGATCGTCGCCACCGGTATCGGCATCACGCTGATGCTGATTGGTCGATTCCTCGGCCCCCGCCGCCCCGATCTGGAAAAGCTGTCGCCGTACGAATGCGGCTTCGAGGCCTTCGAAGACGCGCGCATGAAGTTCGACGTGCGCTACTACCTGATCGCGATCCAGTTCATCGTCTTCGACCTGGAAATCATCTTCATCGTGCCGTGGACCCAGGTCTTCATGGAGCTGGGCGCCCGTTCGCTCGTCACCATGGGCCTGTTCGTCGGCATGCTGTTCCTCGGTTTCATTTACGTCTGGAAGAAGGGAGCGCTGGAATGGGAGTGATTCAGACTCTCGATGGCCTCATGAACAACCCGGTCCCGGAAGGGCGGGTGGATGACATCCTGCGGCCGGAAGGCGACAACCCCCTGCTGGAAAAGGGCTTTGTCACCACCAGTGTCGATGCCCTGCTGAACTGGGCGCGCACCGGCTCCATGTGGCCCATGACCTTCGGTCTGGCCTGCTGTGCGGTGGAAATGATGCACGCCGGTGCGGCGCGTCTGGACCTTGACCGCTACGGCGTGGTGTTCCGTCCGTCGCCGCGTCAGTCCGACGTGATGATCGTGGCCGGCACCCTGGTCAACAAGATGGCCCCGGCGCTGCGCAAGGTCTACGACCAGATGCCGGACCCGAAGTGGGTCATCTCGATGGGCAGCTGCGCCAATGGCGGCGGCTACTACCATTACTCCTATTCTGTCGTGCGCGGCTGTGATCGCGTGGTGCCGGTGGACGTCTATGTCCCGGGCTGCCCGCCGACCGCCGAGGCGCTGGTGTACGGGATCCTGCAGCTGCAGAAGAAGATCTGGCGTACACAGACCATCGCCCGCTGACCCTTTTCACCTGACAAGAGCGCGCCAAGCCCCCATGGCAGAGCAAGCATCCTTCATCGACCGACTCTCCGCACGTTTCGCTGGTGCGAAGGTCATCGTGGTCGAACCCCGCGGCGAAGTGACGCTGGAGGTGCCTGCGGCTCAGTGGCACGCCACTGCGCTGGCGCTGCGTGACGAGTTTGGTTTCGAGCAGGCCGTGGACCTGTGCGGCGTCGATTACCTGGGCTATGGCTCGGACGAATGGGACACCGCCGACGTTTCCTCGCAGGGCTTCAGCCGTGGCGTGGAAGGCAAGGCGCAGGGCCGCTTCGCCTGGGGCGAGTTCCCCAGCGAAGAGAACGGTGCCGATGGCGCCCGCCCGCAGCACATGCCGACCCAGCGTTTCGCCGTGGTCGCCCAGCTGCGCTCGTACCAGCACAACCTGATGTTGCACCTGCGCTGCTTCGCCCCTGACGAAGCACTGCCGGTGGTGTCCTCGCTGACCGGCATCTGGCCGGGCCTGAACTGGTTCGAGCGCGAAGCGTTCGACCTGTACGGCGTGATCTTCGAAGGTCACCCGGACCTGCGCCGGATCCTGACCGACTACGGTTTCGTCGGCCATCCGTTCCGCAAGGACTTCCCGCTGATCGGCAACGTCGAAGTCCGCTACGACGAAGAAAAGAAGCGCGTGATCTACGAACCGGTCACCTCGGTGGAGCCGCGCGTCGGCGTGCCGCGCGTGATCCGCGACGACGCCCGTCTGCAGACCGCAGAAGGTGAGCGCGCGCAGGAGGCAGTGAAGTGAGCCACGTACACCAGGCTGGCGAAGCCTTCGCCAGCAACCCCGCCGAAAGCCGGCAGGAAATCCGCAACTACACCATGAACTTCGGCCCGCAGCATCCGGCCGCCCACGGTGTGCTGCGCCTGATCCTGGAAATGGACGGCGAAACCATCATGCGTGCCGACCCCCACGTGGGCCTGCTGCACCGTGGTACCGAAAAGCTGGCCGAGTCCAAGCCGTTCAACCAGTCGATCGGCTACATGGATCGCCTGGATTACGTGTCGATGATGTGCAACGAGCACGCCTACGTGCGCGCGATCGAAACCCTGATGGGTATCGAAGCGCCCGAGCGTGCGCAGTACATCCGCACCATGTACGACGAAATCACCCGCATCCTGAACCACCTGATGTGGCTGGGCTCCAACGCGCTCGATCTGGGCGCCATGGCGGTCATGCTGTACGCCTTCCGCGAGCGCGAAGAGCTGATGGACTGCTACGAAGCGGTCTCCGGCGCGCGCATGCACGCGGCGTACTACCGTCCGGGCGGTGTTTACCGCGACCTGCCGGACCACATGCCCAAGTACAAGGAATCGCGCTGGCACAAGGGCAAGGCGCTGAAGCAGCTCAATGCTTCGCGTGAAGGCTCGCTGCTGGACTTCCTGGAGAACTTCACCAACGAGTTCCCGGGTCGCGTTGACGAATACGAAACCCTGCTGACCGACAACCGTATCTGGAAGCAGCGTACGGTCGGCATCGGCGTGGTCAGCCCGGAACTGGCCCACCAGTGGGGCATGACCGGCGTGATGCTGCGCGGCTCGGGCGTTGCCTGGGACCTGCGCAAGAAGCGTCCGTACGCCAAGTACGATGCCGTCGATTTCGACATCCCGCTGGGCAAGGAAGGCGACTGCTACGACCGTTACCTGGTCCGCGTTGCCGAAATGCGCGAATCCAACCGCATCATCAAGCAGTGCGTGGCGTGGCTGAAGGCCAACCCGGGCCCTGTGATGGTGAAGAACTTCAAGGTCGCTCCGCCCAAGCGCGAGGACATGAAGGACGACATGGAAGCGCTGATCCACCACTTCAAGCTGTTCAGCGAAGGCTACTGCGTGCCGGCCGGTGAAACCTATTCGGCGGTGGAAGCCCCGAAGGGTGAGTTCGGCTGCTACCTGGTCTCCGACGGCGCCAACAAGCCCTTCCGCGTGCACCTGCGTGCCCCCGGCTTCGCCCACCTGTCCTCGATCGATTCGATCGTGCGCGGCCACATGCTGGCCGACGTGGTGGCCATGATCGGTACCTACGATCTGGTGTTCGGCGAGGTTGACCGGTAATGCCGTCCGCCACGCCAACGCCCGCTGCAGGCAGCCGGCGCAAGCCGGCGCCGCAGTCTCTGGAATTTCACGTTATGCATTTCGCTGAGGTCGGCCGATGAAGGCGACAGGTAATTTCGAGGCGGCGCGCGACGTCGACCCGATGGTGGTGCTGAGCGACAAGACCCGCGCTCACATCGATCACTGGCTGTCCAAGTTCCCGCCGGACCGCAAGCGCTCTGCCGTGCTGCAGGGCCTGCATGCGGCCCAGGAGCAGAACGAGGGCTGGCTGACCGACGAGCTGATCGCCGGCGTGGCCAAGTACCTGGACCTGCCGCCGGTGTGGGCCTATGAAGTGGCCAGCTTCTACTCGATGTTCGAGACGGAGAAGGTGGGCCGCAACAACGTGGCCATCTGCACCAACATCAGCTGCTGGCTCAATGGCGCCGAAGACATCGTGCGCCATTGCGAGAAGAAGCTGGGCATCAAGCACGGTGAGTCGACCCCCGATGGCCGCGTCTACCTCAAGCGCGAGGAAGAGTGCCTGGCCGGTTGCGGTGGCGCGCCGATGATGGTCATCAACGGTCACTACCATGAGCGTCTGACCCTGGAAAAGGTCGACGAGCTGCTGGACGGGCTGGAGTAAGGGCATGGCACATCACCACGAATCCAAGGGTCCGGTCGGCCCCGCGCCGCTGCCGCACCAGGTGGTCTACACCACCCTGCATTACGACACCCCGTGGTCGTACGAAAGCTACCTGAAGACCGGTGGCTACGCCGCCCTGCGCAAGATCCTCGAAGAGAAGATCCCGCCGGAGCAGGTTATCGAGATGGTCAAGGCCTCCGGCCTGCGTGGCCGCGGTGGCGCTGGCTTCCCGACCGGCCTGAAGTGGTCCTTCATGCCCAAGGGCAACATGCAGAAGTACATCCTCTGCAATTCGGACGAATCCGAGCCGGGGACCTGCAAGGACCGCGACATCCTGCGCTACAACCCGCATTCGGTGGTGGAAGGCATGGCGATCGCCTGCTACGCCACCGGCTCGACCGTGGGCTACAACTACCTGCGCGGTGAGTTCCACCACGAGCCGTTCGAGCACTTCGAACAGGCCCTGGCCGACGCCTATGCAAATGGCTGGCTGGGCAAGAACGTGATGGGCTCGGGCGTGGACATCGACATCTACGGTGCCCTGGGCGCCGGCGCCTACATCTGCGGCGAAGAAACCGCGCTGATGGAATCGCTGGAAGGCAAGAAGGGCCAGCCGCGCTACAAGCCGCCGTTCCCGGCGAACTTCGGCCTGTACGGCAAGCCGTCCACCATCAACAACACCGAAACCTACGGTTCGGTGCCGGCGATCATCCGCAACGGCCCGGAGTGGTTCAAGGGCCTGAGCCTGACCGGCAACGGCGGCCCGAAGTGCTTCTCGGTGTCCGGTTGCGTGCAGAACGGCGGCAACTTCGAAGTGCCGCTGGGCACCACCTTCGACGACCTGCTGGAAATGGCCGGTGGCCTGCGTCCGGGCCGCACCCTGAAGGGCGCGATTCCGGGCGGCGTGTCCATGCCGGTGCTGACCGCGGCCGAGCTGAAGGGCCTGCCGATGGACTACGACACCATCCGTGCGCTGGGCTCCGGCCTGGGTTCGGGCGCCGTCGTGGTGCTGGATGACAGCGTGTGCTGCGTCAAGTTCGCCTGCCGCATCAGCCAGTTCTTCCACAAGGAATCCTGTGGCCAGTGCACCCCGTGCCGCGAAGGTACCGGCTGGATGCACCGCGTGCTGGAGCGCATCGTCGCCGGCAAGGCCACGATGGAAGACCTGCACCAGCTGAAGGCAGTGGCCGGCCAGATCGAAGGCCACACCATCTGTGCGTTCGGCGAAGCGGCTGCATGGCCCATCCAGGGCTTCCTGCGCCAGTTCTGGGACGAGTTCGAGTACTACATCGTCAACGGTCATTCGATGGTTGACGGCAAGAAGGTGGAGGCAGCCGCTGCATGAGCGCGCAACCCGTAAATCCGAGCGTCCCACCCGATCACGTCACTATCGAGATCGATGGCAAGTCGCTGGTCGTGCCCAAGGGCTCGATGATCATCCAGGCCGCCGACAAGGCCGGCATCTCCATTCCGCGCTTCTGCTACCACGAGAAGCTGCCGATCGCCGCCAACTGCCGCATGTGCCTGGTGGACGTGGAGAAGTCGCCGAAGCCGGCGCCGGCCTGCGCCACCCCGGTGATGGACGGCATGAAGGTCGCCACCCGCAGTGAAAAGGCGCTCAAGTTCCAGCGTTCGGTGATGGAGTTCCTGCTCATCAACCACCCGCTGGACTGCCCGATCTGCGACCAGGGCGGCGAGTGCGAGCTGCAGGACGTTTCGCTGGGCTATGGCCGTTCGGTCAGCCGCTTCAACGAGCGCAAGCGCGTGGTGCCCGACGAGGACATGGGTCCGCTGGTCGCCACCGAGATGACCCGCTGCATCCAGTGCACCCGCTGCGTGCGCTTCACCGCCGACGTGGCAGGCACCTATGAACTGGGTGGCATGTACCGCGGCGAGAACCTGCAGATCGGTACCTACGACGGCAAGCCGCTGACCACCGAGCTGTCCGGCAACGTGGTGGACGTCTGCCCGGTCGGCGCGCTGACCAACAAGGTGTTCCAGTTCCGCGCCCGCCCGTGGGAACTGACCGCGCGCGAATCGCTGGGCTACCACGACGCGATGGGTTCGAACCTGTTCCTGCACGTGCGTCGCGGCGAAGTGCTGCGCACCGTGCCGCGCGACAACGAAGCGGTGAACGAGTGCTGGCTGTCCGACCGCGACCGCTATTCGCACCAGGGCCTGTACAGCGAAGACCGTGCGGTCAAGCCGCTGCGCAAGGTCAATGGCGAGTGGAAGGAAGTGAGCTGGGCTGAAGCCCTGGCCGCAGCCGCCGAGATCCTCAAGGCGCACCAGGGTGACCACCTGGGCGTGCTGGTGCATCCGTCCACCTCCAACGAGGAAGGCGCGCTGCTGGCCCGCCTGGCCAAGGGCCTGGGCTCGAACAACATCGATCACCGCATCAACAACCGCGACTTCTCCGACGCCGCCACCGCCGAAGTCTTCGGCCTGCCGCTGGCTGAAATCGAAGGCGCCGACCGCATCGTCGTTCTGGGCAGCAACATCCGCCACGAACTGCCGCTGCTGCACGCCCGCCTGCGCAAGGCGCAGACCACCAAGGGCGCGAAGATCCACGTCATCAACCCGGTTGATTTCGACTTCGCCTTCGGCATCGCCGGCAAGCAGATCGTGGCACCGTCGAAGTTCGTCGAAGCGCTGGCCAGCGAAGAACTGCGTTCGGCAGTGCAGGGCGGCAGCAACACCGTGCTGATCGTCGGTGGCATCGCCGAAAACCACCCGCAGGCCGCCGCGATCCGCGCCGCTGCGCGTGACTTCGCTGCCGCCACCGGTGCCAAGCTGTGCCGCATCCCGCAGGGCGCCAATGCCGTGGGCCTGACCCGCGCCGGCGTGCTGCCGGCCGGCAAGGACGTGGCCGCGATGCTGGCGCAGCCGCGCCAGGCCTACGTGGTGTACGGCCTGGAACCGGGCCTGGACTTCGCTGATGCCCCGGCCGCGCGCAAGGCGCTGGTCGGTGCCAAGGTGGTGGCTTTCAGCCAGTTCGCCTGTGTGTCCACCCGCGACGTTGCCGACGTCATCCTGCCGATCGGCGCGCTGCCGGAAATCGACGCCACCCTGACCAACCTCGATGGTCGCGAGCAGTCGGCCCGTGCCGGCGGCAAGCTGCCGGGCGAGGCCCGTGAAGGCTGGCGCGTGCTGCGTGCGCTGGGCGGTGACATGGCCCTGGCCGGTTTCGACTTCACCGACCTGGCCGGCCTGCGCGCCAGCCTGGCCCCGGTGTCGGTCGCCGTGGCCGCTTCGGCCCAGCCGGCCGTTGCCGGCGAAGGCCTGGAAGTGGCTTCGACCGCTGCGATCTACCGCACCGATGCGGTGGTCCGCCGCGCGCCGGCGCTGCAGTCGCACCCGCTGAACAACGCCCCGCGCATCGTGCTGAACGCTGACGATGCCGCGCGCCTGCAGCTGCAGGAAGGGCAGATGGCCAAGGTCGGCACCGATGCCGGCAAGGCCACCCTGCCGGTGGTGGTCGACGCCCGCGTCGCTGCGGGTTCGGTCTGGATTGAATCGGGCCACGGCGCGACCGCGCCGCTGGGTGCCGCTCGCGTATCGGTGGTGGCTGCATGAACGAATTGCTGTTGAACGCGGTCGACCCGCTGCACCAGTGGCTGCTTGCCCTGGGTGACATCGGCGCGCTGATCTGGATCATCCTGAAGATCCTGGTGATCACCGTGCCGGTGATCGTCGCGGTGGCCTTCTACGTGGTCTGGGAACGCAAGCTGATCGGCTGGATGCACGTCCGCCACGGCCCGATGTACGTGGGCATGGGCATCTTCCAGGCCTTCGCCGACGTCTTCAAGCTGCTGTTCAAGGAAGTGGTCCAGCCCAGCAGCGCCAACAAGGCGATCTACCTGCTGGCCCCGCTGATCACCCTGGCCCCGGCGTTTGCCGCCTGGTCGGTGGTGCCCTTCGACTCGCAGATCGTGCTGTCCAACGCCAACGCTGGCCTGCTGTACCTGCTGGCGATGACCTCGCTGGGTATCTACGGCATCATCCTGGCCGGTTGGGCATCCAACTCGAAGTACGCCTTCCTGGGTGCCATGCGCGCTTCGGCGCAGATGATCAGCTACGAAATCGCCATGGGCTTCGCCCTGGTCGGCGTGATGATCGCGGCGGGCAGCCTGAACCTGAGCAACATCGTGATGGCCCAGGCCGGCAGCTCCGGCTTCTTCGACTGGTTCCTGCTGCCGCTGTTCCCGCTGTTCGTCATCTACTGGGTGTCGGGCGTGGCTGAAACCAACCGCGCGCCGTTCGACGTGGTGGAAGGCGAATCGGAAATCGTGGCCGGCCACATGGTCGAGTACTCCGGCGGCGCCTTCGCCCTGTTCTTCCTGGCCGAATACGCGAACATGATCCTGATCAGCTTCCTGATCTCGATCTTCTTCCTCGGCGGCTGGCTGAGCCCGATCCAGGGTTGGGTCGACCTGGGCAACATCTCGCCGCTGGTCGACTGGATCTGGAAGGGCGGTGCACCGTGGCTGTTCGTCAAGGTGTTCTTCTTCGCCAGTGCCTACATCTGGTTCCGTGCCAGCTTCCCGCGCTTCCGCTATGACCAGATCATGCGCCTGGGCTGGAAGGTCTTCATTCCGCTGGCCATTCTGTGGATCGCGGTTACCGCCGTCATGGTGTTCTTCGGCGTGATTCAAAAGGGCGTCTAAGTGATGAACAGGATTACCCATTACTTCAAGAGCCTGCTGCTGCTCGAACTGCTGGCCGGTCTTTGGCTGACGCTGAAGTACAGCTTCAAGCCGAAGTACACGATGATGTACCCGATGGAGAAGTTCCCGCAGTCGCCGCGCTTCCGTGGCCTGCACGCGCTGCGCCGTTACCCCAACGGCGAAGAGCGCTGCATCGCCTGCAAGCTGTGTGAGGCGGTCTGCCCGGCGCTGGCCATCACCATCGACTCGGCCAAGCGCGAGGACGGCACCCGCCGCACCACCCGCTACGACATCGATCTGTTCAAGTGCATCTTCTGCGGCTTCTGCGAAGAAAGCTGCCCGGTGGACTCGATCGTCGAAACCCACATCCTCGAGTACCACTTCGAGAAGCGTGGCGAAAACATCGTTACCAAGCCGCAGCTGCTGGCCCTGGGCGACCGTCTCGAAACCGAGATCGCCGAGCGTCGTGCCGCCGATGCCGCTTACCGCTGAGGTCGAGAGATGGATTGGGTAAATATCGCTTTCTGGGTGTTCGCCATCGCGGCAACGGTTTCGGCCGGTGCGGTGATCAGCGTGCGCAACCCGGTTCACGCCGTGCTCTGCCTGGTGTTGACCTTCTTCTCCATTGCCTGCGTGTGGCTGCTGGTGGGCGCCGAATTCCTCGGCGTCGCGCTGGTGCTGGTCTACGTGGGTGCGGTGATGGTGCTGTTCCTGTTCGTGGTGATGATGCTGGACATCGACCCCACGAAGATGCGCGAAGGCTGGGTGCGTTACCTGCCGGTGGGCCTGGTGGTTGCCGTGGCCATGCTGGTGCAGATGCTCATCCTGATCGGCGTGAAGGGCAGGGCGGTCAACGCCTTCCCGGCCGACAACGCTGCCGCGCTGGCGGCTGACAGCTCCAACATCACCTGGCTGGCACGCACGCTGTTCACCGAATACCTGCTGCCGTTCGAGTTCGCCGCCGTCATCCTGACCGTGGCCGTGGTGGCCGCCGTCATGCTGACCCTGCGCCGCCGTACCGGCGTGAAGAGCCAGAACCCGGGCGACCAGACCATGGTCAAGGCCGGCAACCGCCTGCGCATGGTCAAGATGGGCGCAGAACAGCCGGTCGTGCACAGCAACAGCAAGCCGGCCGCCGGCGAGGAGACCCAGCCGTGATTACCCTTGGCCACATGCTTGCGCTGGGCGCGGTGCTGTTCGCCATCAGCCTGGCCGGCATCTTCCTGAACCGGAAGAACGTCATCGTGCTGCTGATGTCGATCGAACTGATGCTGCTGTCGGTGAACGTGAACTTCGTTGCGTTCTCCCGCCAGTTGGGTGATCCGTCCGGCCAGCTGTTCGTGTTCTTCATCCTGACCGTCGCCGCTGCCGAGGCCGCCATCGGCCTGGCGATCCTGGTGACCCTGTTCCGTACCCGCCGCACGATCAATGTCGGCGAAGTCGATTCGTTGAAGGGCTGATCCACAGATGGAAATCACTCTCTCCAAGAGTCTGTTGATCGCAGTGGTGCTTGCACCGCTGTTCGGCAGCATCATCGCCGGCCTGTTCGGTCGCCAGGTCAAGCGCTTCGGCGCGCAGACCGTCACCATCCTCGGCGTGGCCATCAGCTGCGCCCTGTCGATGTACACGCTGTACCAGCTGCTGTGGGGCGGCGCGCAGCCGTTCAACCAGAACCTGTACACCTTCTTCGAAGTCGGCCAGTACTCGGCCCACGTCGGTTTCATGGTCGACAAGCTCACCGCCATGATGATGGTGGTGGTCACCTTCGTGTCGCTGCTGGTGCACATCTACACCATCGGCTACATGGAAGAAGACCCGGGCTACCAGCGCTTCTTCAGCTACATCTCGCTGTTCACCTTCTCGATGCTCACCCTGGTGATGAGCAACAACTTCCTGCAGCTGTTCTTCGGCTGGGAAGCGGTGGGCCTGGTGTCGTACCTGCTGATCGGTTTCTGGTTCAAGCGCCCGACCGCGATCTTCGCCAACATGAAGGCGTTCCTGGTCAACCGCGTCGGTGACTTCGGCTTCCTGCTGGGTATCGCCGGCGTGCTGTGGGTGTTCGGCACCCTGGATTACTCGCAGGTGTTCTCGCAGGCCGGCGTGCTGGCCAGCCCTGAAGCCAAGATGCAGATCTGGGACGGCACCCTGTTCGGCATGCAGCTGCTGAGCGCTCCGGTGGTCTGGTCGATCGCCACCGTCATCTGCATCAGCCTGTTCATCGGTGCCATGGGCAAGTCGGCCCAGGTTCCGCTGCACGTGTGGCTGCCCGATTCGATGGAAGGCCCGACCCCGATCTCGGCACTGATCCACGCCGCGACCATGGTCACCGCGGGTATCTTCATGGTCACCCGCATGTCGCCGCTGTTCGAGCTGTCGCAGACCGCGCTGAACTTCATCCTGTTCATCGGTGCCACCACGGCCTTCTTCACCGGCCTGATCGGTATCGTGCAGAACGACATCAAGCGCGTGGTCGCGTACTCGACCCTGTCGCAGTTGGGCTACATGACCGTGGCACTGGGCGTGTCGGCTTATTCGGCCGCCGTGTTCCACCTGATGACCCACGCCTTCTTCAAGGCGCTTCTGTTCCTGGGTGCCGGTTCGGTCATCATCGCCATGCACCACGAGCAGGACATGCGCAAGATGGGCGGCCTGCGCAAGTACATGCCGATCACCTTCATCACCATGTGGATCGGTACGCTGGCCCTGGTCGGTACGCCGTTCTTCTCCGGCTTCTACTCGAAGGACACCATCATCGAGGCGGCCGAGATCCACGCCCACATGCAGCACACCTGGGTGGCCACCTACGGCTACTGGGCAGTGCTGGGTGGCGTGCTGGTCACCAGCTTCTACAGCTTCCGCCTGCTGTTCCTGACCTTCCACGGTCCGGAGCGCTTCCGTGACGCACACCACGACGACCATGGCCACGGCCATGACGATCACCACGCCGCCGATGCCCATCATGCCGATGCGCACCACGGCGATGCCCATGACGACCACGGCCATGGCCACGGTCCGCATGAGCCGCACGAAACCCCGTGGGTGGTGACCCTGCCGCTGATCCTGCTGGCCATTCCGTCCATCGCCATCGGTTTCTTCAGCATCGGTCCGATGCTGCATGGCACCGACTGGGCCGGCCACCACGCGCACGCGGCCATCACGGGCCAGGTCAACACGTTCTTCACCGGCATCGTCGATTTCTACGATCCGGCCAAGAACACCGTGGCCTTCCTGGGTGAAGAGTTCCATGGCCCGGTGGCGTTCGCGCTGCACGGCATGATGCTGCCGCCGTTCTGGCTGACCCTGGCGGGCTTCCTGCTGGCCGCGCTGTTCTACCTGTGGAAGCCGGACCTGTCGGGCAAGGCACGCAAGACCTTCGCCCCGCTGGTGTCGGTGCTGGAAAACAAGTACGGCTTCGACAAGCTGTGGATCGATGGCTTTGCCGGCGGCAGCGTCAAGCTTGGCAAGGTGTCGCGCTGGATCGACAGCAACATCGTTGATGGCGTGGTCAATCTCTCGGCACGTGTTGTGGACGTTGCAGCCGGCGTGCTGCGTCGTACCCAATCCGGTTTCCTCTATCACTACGCCTTCGCGATGATCATCGGCCTGATTGCCCTGCTGGGCGTGCTGATGCATTACCTGCGTTGATGACCTGTACGGAATAAGAAGACGTGTCGAACTGGCCCCTACTCAGTGTCCTCATCTGGCTGCCGATCATCGGCGGTGCCCTGATTCTTGCGATCCGTGATGCGCAGACCGCCCGCTGGGCGTCGCTGGGCGTCGCGCTGCTGACCTTCGCGGCAAGCCTGCCGCTGCTGGCCGGCTACGATCCGGGCATCGATGCCCTGCAGTTCGTCGAGACCCACGCGTGGATCCCGGCGTACAACATCGGCTACAACCTGGGCGTGGACGGCATTGCCGTGGCGCTGATCCTGCTGACCACGCTGGTCAGCGTGCTCGCCCTGATCGGTGCCTGGAGCGCGATCAACAAGCGCGTGAACCAGTACGTGGCGGCCTTCCTGATCCTGGAAGGCGTCACCGTCGGCATCTTCGCTGCCACCGACGCGATGCTGTTCTACGTGTTCTTCGAAGCGATGCTGATCCCGATGTTCCTGATCATCGGTGTCTGGGGCGGCCCGCGCCGCATCTACGCAGCGCTGAAGTTCTTCCTGTACACCTTCCTCGGCTCGGTGCTGATGCTGGTGGCGCTGATCTACCTGTACATGAAGGGCGGCAGCTTCCAGCTGGCCGACCTGTACGCACTGCAGCTGTCGGCCACCGAGCAGACGTGGATCTTCTTCGCCTTCCTGATCGCCTTCGCGGTGAAGGTGCCGATGTTCCCGGTGCACACCTGGCTGCCGGACGCGCACGTGGAAGCGCCGACCGCCGGTTCGGTCATCCTGGCCGCCATCGCCCTGAAGATCGGTGGCTACGGCTTCCTGCGCTTCAACCTGCCGATCGTGCCGGATGCTTCCAACGAGTGGGCCTGGCTGGTCATCGCCCTGTCCCTGATCGCGGTGATCTACGTCGGTCTGGTCGCCCTGGTGCAGGACGACATGAAGAAGCTGATCGCCTATTCGTCGATCGCGCACATGGGCTTTGTCACCCTGGGCACCTTCATCGCCCTGTGGCTGGTGCGTGAGGCCGGTAACGCCGACGCCGCCCGCCTGGGCCTGCAGGGTGCGATGGTGCAGATGATCTCGCACGGCTTCGTGTCCGGTGCGATGTTCTCCTGCGTGGGCGTGCTGTACGACCGCATGCACAGCCGCCGCATCGCCGATTACGGCGGCGTGGTGAATGTCATGCCCTGGTTCGCCACTTTCGCCATGCTGTTCTTCATGGCCAATGCCGGCCTGCCGGGCACCAGCGGTTTCGTCGGTGAATTCATGGTCATCCTGTCGGCCTTCCAGCGGAACCCGTGGATTGCCCTGGGCGCGGCCACCACCCTGATCATCGGTGCGGCTTACACCCTGTGGCTGTACAAGCGCATCTTCTTCGGTGAAGTGGCCAACAGCCACGTGGCCGAACTGAAGGACATCAACGGCCGCGAATGGCTGGTGCTGGGCGTGTTCGCCGTCGGCGTGCTGGCTCTGGGCATCTACCCCAAGCCGCTGACCGACCTGATGGAGCCCTCGATCGCCAAGCTGGCCATGCAGATCGCATCCAGCAAGCTGCTGTAATTCCAGGATTTGATGATGACCACCTCGCCGCTGCTGCCATTGACCGCCGCCGACCTGCCACCGCTCGCCCCCGAGCTGGTGCTGATCGGCAGCGCCTTCGCCCTGATGATCCTCGACCTGTTCGTCAGCAACCGGAACAAGATCGTCACCCATCTGTTCTCGCTCGCGGCGCTGGCCGTGGTGCTGTTCATGCTGGCTACCGGCGTGGGCGGGCAGGGCGAGGTCTTCCACGGCATGTTCGTGCGCGACACGGCCGCCGACGTCATGAAGACCGGCATCGTGCTGCTCAGCGGCCTGACCCTGGTCTACGGCTGGCGTTACCTGCGTGACCGCAACCTGTTCCAGGGCGAAATCCCGGTGCTGATCCTGTTCGGCACCGCCGGCATGATGATCCTGGTCTCGGCCGGCAGCCTGCTGATGGTCTACCTGGGCCTGGAACTGCTGGCCCTGTGCTCCTACGCGCTGGTGGCCAGCAACCGCGACAACGGCCTGGCCTCGGAAGCGGCGATGAAGTACATCGTCCTCGGTTCGCTGGCTTCGGGCCTGCTGCTGTACGGCATGTCGCTGATCTATGGCGCCACCGGCAGCCTGCATCTGGATGTCATCCGTGACGCCATCCCGCACTCGGAAGAGCGCGTGCTGCTGATCACCGGTGCGGTGTTCATGATCGCCGGCGTCGCCTTCAAGCTCGGCGCCGCACCGTTCCACATGTGGCTGCCCGACGTGTACCAGGGCGCCCCGGCACCGATCGCGCTGTTCATCAGCTCGGCACCGAAGCTGGCCGCGTTCGGCATGGCCTACCGCCTGCTGGAAATGGGCGTGGGCCCGCTGTCCACCGAGCTGCAGCTGCTGATCGGCGGCCTGGCCGCGGTGTCGCTGGTGCTGGGCAACCTGATGGCCATCGCGCAGAGCAACCTGAAGCGCATGCTGGCGTTCTCCACGGTCTCGCACATCGGCTTCCTGCTGATGGGTATCGCCGGTGGCGGCGCGCAGGGCTATGCCGCCGCGCTGTTCTACGCACTGGCCTACGCCATCATGTCCACCGCCGCCTTCGGTGCGATCATCGCCCTGTCGCGTGCGGGCTTTGAAGCCGAGAACATCGAAGACTTCAAGGGCCTGAACGCCCGCAACCCGTGGATGGCCGGCCTGGTGCTGTGCATCATGGCGTCGCTGGCCGGCATTCCGCCGTTCCTGGGCTTCTGGACCAAGCTGGCCGTGCTGGGCGCTGCCATCAACGGCGGCCTGCTGTGGCTGGCCATCCTGGGCGTGCTGTGCGCCGTGGTGGGCTGCTTCTACTACCTGCGTGTCATCAAGGTCATGTACTTCGATGAGCCGGTAGGCGAGGCCATGCCGCGCAGCAACGACCGCGTGCTGGGCGTGGTGCTGGGCGTGAACGCGCTGGCACTGCTGGCCCTGGGCCTGTCCTGGAACCCGATCATGCAGTGGTGCCAGAAGGCTTTTGCGCATCTTGCATAAAAGTTGACACAAAGCTGCGCGATTCGTGTAATATGCGCAGCCTGAGTTGTCACTGCAGCGGTTCAGCCAGAACATCGTTGCGGTAGCCCTTCTCGAAAGAGCAAGGCAGCAGTTCAAACACTTCCGGTGCGGGGTGGAGCAGTCTGGCAGCTCGTCGGGCTCATAACCCGAAGGTCGCAGGTTCAAATCCTGCCCCCGCTACCAAGTAAAGAGATCGCCTTCGAAGTCCTGCTTCGAAGGCGTTTTTCTTTTGGTGGCCGGTTGGTCCGCCGGGCATGGCCCGGCGCTACCGCCGCGCGTTGTCCCGGTAGCCCCGGGCCATGCCCGGCGAGCGCGGCGGTTGGTTTCAGGTGGCCTCCCGCCTTGCACCAGCGCGGTGCAACCGCTATCATCAGCGGCCTAGCACTACCCCTGAAGGCGGTCTCCCATCGGGAGTCCGGACCCGGAAGGAGGGCCGCAGCGCGCTGACACACGGCGCTGCAACCGGAATCCAGTCACCGGAGTCTTTCCGGAAAAGGGGCCCTGCGGGCCCTTTGTCGTTTCCGGGGCGTCATGTTTCCCCGCCGGCCGTGGCCGGCACCCAACCAAGAGATCAAGGCAGGCTGTGAGCGACAAGGCAACCGACATCGCGAATCTGCTCGCCCCGACCGTTGTGTCGCTGGGCCTGGAGCTGCTGGGCGTTGAATATCTGCCGGCCCCCGGCGGTGCAACCCTGCGTCTTTACATCGACGTGCCGCTGGCTGAGCAGCCCGAGCGCATCATCAACGTGGACGACTGCGAGCGCGTCAGCCGCGAAGTGTCCGCACAGATGGACGTGGAAGACCCGATCAGCGGCAACTACACGCTGGAAGTGTCTTCGCCGGGCGTCGACCGCCCGCTGTTCAACCTGGAACAGTTCGGCCGCCACCTGGGCGAAATGGCCAAGGTCGTGCTGAAGCTGCCGCAGGACAACCGTCGTCGCCTGCAGGGCCGCATCGAGGCGACCGACGAGGCCGCAGACACCATCACCTTCATCGTCGACAAGACGGAAGTGGTGGTCTCGGCCGACAACATCGACAAGGCCCGGATCATGCCGGACTGGGTTGCCCTGGGCCTGGCCCCGAGCAAGCCGACCGGCCCGGCGCCGAAGCGTCCGAAGTCGGACAAGAATTCTTCTTCCAACGAGCCGGCGGCAAAGAAGCCGCGCGCGGAGTGAGCCAATGAGCAAGGAACTGTTGCTGGTAGTGGACGCGGTCGCCAACGAAAAGGGCGTGCCGCGTGAAGTGATCTTCGATGCCATCGAGGCCGCCCTGGCCTCGGCAGCGAAGAAGCGCTATCCCGACGAGGAAGTGCTGACCCGCGTGGTCATCGACCACAAGGATGGCAGCTACGAAACCTACCGCCGCTGGGAAGTGGTGGCCGATGACGTGGTCATGGAATCGCCGGACCGGCAGATCCGCCTGATGGACGCCGTCGACGAAGCCGAAGGCGTGGACGTCGGCGACTACATCGAAGAGCAGATCGAAAACCCCGATTTTGGCCGCATCGCCGCCCAGGCCGCCAAGCAGGTGATCGTGCAGCGCGTGCGCGAAGCCGAGCGCCAGCAGGTGGTCGATGCGTGGAAGGACCGCGTGGGTGAGCTGATCACCGGTGTGGTCAAGCGCGCCGAGCGCGGCAACATCTACGTGGACCTGGGCGGCAACGCCGAAGGCTTCATTCCGAAGGACAAGGGCATTCCGCGCGACGTGCTGCGCGCCGGCGACCGCGTGCGCGGTTACCTGGCCGAAGTGCGTTCGGAACCCCGTGGCCCGCAGCTGTTCATCAGCCGCGCCGCTCCGGAATTCATGATCGAGCTGTTCAAGCTGGAAGTGCCGGAAGTCGGCCAGGGCCTGGTGGAAATCAAGGCCTGTGCCCGCGATCCGGGCGACCGCGCCAAGATCGCCGTGCTGGCCCACGATACCCGTACCGATCCGATCGGTGCCTGCATCGGCATGCGCGGTTCGCGCGTGCAGGCCGTGTCCAACGAGCTCAATGGCGAGCGCGTGGACATCGTGCTGTGGAACGAAAGCCCGGCCAACTTCGTCATCAACGCCATGGCGCCTGCCGAAGTGCAGTCGATCATCGTCGATGAAGACAAGCACTCGATGGACCTGGCCGTGGCCGAAGACCGTCTGGCCCAGGCCATCGGCAAGGGTGGCCAGAACGTGCGCCTGGCCAGCCGCCTGACCGGTTGGCAGCTGAACGTGATGACCCAGGACCAGGTCACCGCCAAGTCGGAAGCCGAGCAGGCTTCGGCCCGCCAGCTGTTCATGGACAAGCTGGAAGTGGACGAGGAAATCGCCGGCATCCTGGTGACCGAAGGCTTCGGCACCGTCGAAGAAATTGCATATGTCCCGGTCGGCGAACTGCTGGCGGTGGAAGGTTTCGACGAAGACATCGTCGAAGAGCTGCGCGCTCGTGCCCGCGATGCGCTGCTCAATGAGGCCCTGGCAGTCGAAGAAGGCCTTGAAGACGGCCAGCCGGCGCAGGACCTGCTGTCCCTGAAGGGCATGGACGAAGCCACCGCGTATGCGCTGGCCGGCCACGGCGTGCGTACCAGCGAGGAGCTTTCCGACTTGGCCGCCGACGAGGTCATGGACTTCGGCATTGAAGGGCTGGACCAGGAGCGCGCCGCGGCGCTGATCCTGGCCGCGCGTGCCGAGGAGATCGCCCGACTGGAACGCGGCGAATGAGCCGGCAATGAACAGGGCCCTGAGCCGATCAGGGCGTAGAATCCGCGCCACCTCCAACTGCGGGGGGGCGCCCACAAGATCATAGGATCCGAATGTCGCAGCAAACCACCATCCGCAAGCTTGCCGAACTGGTCAACACACCGGTCGAGAAACTGCTGGAACAGCTGGCCGGTGCCGGCATGAAGTTCAGCGGTCCCGACCAGGTCGTGACCAGCACCGAGAAGGTGAAGCTCCTGGGCTTCCTTCGTCGTTCGCACGGCAAGCCCGAGCAGGCCCCGGAAGAGACCGATCAGTCTGCAAAGAAGATCACCCTCAACCGCCGGAAACAGCAGGAAGTGACGGTCAATTCCGGTCGCAGCAAGACGACCGTGAATGTCGAGGTGCGCCAGAAGCGTACCTACGTCAAGGATGGTGCTCGCCCGATGACGCCGGACGAAGAGCGCGCCGACATCCTGCGCAAGCTGGAAGAGTCGCGCGCCCGCAACCTTGCCGAACAGCAGGCCCTGGCCGAGAAGGATCGTCTGCGCGACGAAGCCATCGTCCGTGCCCGTGAGGAAGAGATTGCGGCCAAGGAACGCGCAGAGGCCGAGAAGAAGGCTGCCGAAGAAGCCGCGGCTGCCGCCAAGGCTGCCGAGGCGGCTGCCGCCACCAAGCCCAAGCGCGCGCCGATCGATGAAACCGCGCCGCGTCCGCCGCGTACGCCGGCCGCCGCTCCGGCTGCGCCGCGCAGTGCGCCGCCGCCGCCGCGCAGCGACGACCGCAACAACCGCAGCGCGCCGCGCAACGAGCGTGGCCCGGGCGATCGCTTCGCCGGCCAGATGCATCTGTCGGCGGCCGACCGTGCGCGTCGTGGCAACAGCAACAACAGCAACAACCGGGGTCGTCCGGGTGGTCGCAACCAGAGCGGCGGCCGTCGTGACATGTCGCGTGGCGGCAACAACGCCGGTCCGCACGCCTTCGAGCGTCCGACCGCACCGGTCGTGCGTGAAGTGGCGATCGGCGAGACCATCACCGTGGCTGACCTGGCGCAGAAGCTCGCGCTGAAGGGCGGCGAGGTGGTGAAGGCGCTGTTCAAGATGGGCGTGATGGCCACCATCACCCAGTCCATCGACCACGACACCGCGGCGCTGGTGACCGAAGAATTGGGCCACAAGGCGATCCGTGCCAATGACAACGACGCCGAAGACGCACTGCTGGCCTCGACCGGTGAAAACCAGGGCGAAGCCGTGCAGCGTCCGCCGGTGGTCACCATCATGGGCCACGTCGACCACGGCAAGACCTCGCTGCTGGATTACATCCGTCGTACCAAGGTTGCCCACGGCGAAGCCGGCGGCATCACCCAGCACATCGGTGCGTACCACGTTGATACGCCCAAGGGCGTCATCAGCTTCCTGGATACCCCGGGCCACGCCGCGTTCACCTCGATGCGTGCCCGCGGTGCCAAGCTGACCGACATCGTGGTGCTGGTGGTGGCGGCCGATGACGGCGTCATGCCGCAGACCAAGGAAGCTATCCAGCACGCCCGCTCGGCCGGTGTGCCGCTGATCGTGGCGATCAACAAGATCGACAAGTCCGGCGCCGACCCGATGCGCGTCAAGAACGAGCTGCTGTCCGAGCAGGTCGTGGCCGAAGAGTTCGGCGGTGACATCCAGATGGTGGAGATCTCGGCCAAGACCGGCCTGGGCATCGACGACCTGCTGGACGCCGTGTCGGTGCAGGCCGAACTGCTGGAACTGAAGGCCGTCGACGAAGGCCGCGCCTCGGGCGTGGTGATCGAATCGTCGCTGGACAAGGGCCGTGGCCCGGTCGCTACCGTGCTGGTGCAGCAGGGCCGCCTGAAGAAGGGCGACTACCTGGTGTGCGGCATCCAGTACGGCCGCGTGCGTGCGCTGTTCGACGAAACCGGCAAGCAGCCGGAATTCGCTGGCCCGTCCATCCCGGTGCAGGTCCTGGGCCTGTCCGGCGTGCCGGAAGCCGGTGATGACTTCGTGGTGGTCGAGGACGAGCGCCTGGCCAAGGACGTTGCCCAGCAGCGTGAGACCAAGCGCCGTGAATCGCGCCTGGTGGCCACCGCTGGCAGCCGCATGGAAGACATCATGGCGACCCTGGGCAAGGGCGAGGGCCAGCAGGTCCTCAACCTGGTCATCAAGGCCGACGTGCAGGGTTCGGTGCAGGCGCTGAGCCAGGCACTGGTCGCACTGTCCAACGAAGACATCCGCATCAACGTGATCCACTCCGGCGTGGGCGGCATCACCGAATCGGACGCCAACTCGGCGGCTGCTTCGAAGGCCACCGTCATCGGCTTCAACGTGCGTGCGGATGCTTCGGCCCGTCGCATCATCGAATCCAACGGCGTGGACCTGCGTTACTTCTCGATCATCTATGACGTGATCGACCAGGTGAAGCAGGTGGCCTCCGGTCTGCTGGGCGTGGAAATCCGCGAAGAGATCATCGGTATCGCCGAAGTCCGCGACGTGTTCCGCAGCTCCAAGCTGGGCGCCGTTGCCGGCTCGATGGTCATCGAGGGCGTGGTCAAGCGCAACAAGCCGATCCGCGTGCTGCGCGACAGCGTGGTCATCTTCGAAGGCGAGCTGGAATCGCTGCGCCGCTTCAAGGAAAACGTCGAGGAAGTCCGCAACGGTACCGAATGCGGTATCGCGGTGAAGGCCTACAACGACGTGAAGCCGGGTGACCAGATCGAGTGCTTCGAGCGTATCGAAGTGCCGCGCACCCTGTAATGCTGCAAGGGGCCGGTCCTCACGGACCGGTCCGCCAACCCGGTGGGGCCCGACCTTGGTCGGGTTACCATCTCTGGTAGGGCCCGACCTTGGTCGGGTCACATTCAAAACAAGAGCCTGACCGCGTGCCCAAAACCTTCCATCGAACCGACCGTGTCTCCGCCCAGCTGCGCCGTGAACTCGGCACCCTGGTGCACAACGCTGTGCGCGAGCACGGGTTGCCCTCGGTGAGCGTGTCCGACGTGGAAATCACCCGCGACATGGCCCATGCCAAGGTGTTCGTCACCGCGCTGATGCCGGAACGTTCGGCCGAAGCAGTGAAGGGCCTGCGCGAGCTGGGCTATCGCCTGCGCATGGACCTGGCCCGCGCCATGAAGCTGCGCCACGTGCCCGAACTGCATTTCCACTACGACGACTCGGTCGATCGTGGTGAGCACATCGACAACATCCTGCGCGACCTGCCCGATACGCTGGCCGCAGAGAAGCGTCGCAAGAGCGACGAAGAATAACCGCGCATTGCGCGCACGCCGGGCATGGCCCGGCGCTACCGGCGGCGTCCGCCGACATAAACGTCATGACCCGAATTCAGTTCCGCCGCCTGGATGGCATCCTGCTGCTCGACAAGTCGAACGGCATGAGCTCCAACGCCGCCCTGCAGGTGGCGCGCCGCCTGTTCCGTGCAGAGAAGGGCGGCCACACCGGCAGCCTGGATCCGCTGGCCACCGGCCTGCTGCCGCTGTGCTTTGGCGAAGCGACCAAGATCGCCGGCCTGCTGCTGGGGTCAGCCAAGGCCTATGACGCCGAGATCGTGCTCGGCCAGACCACCGACACCGATGACGCCGAAGGCCAGGTGCTGCTGCAGCGCCCGGTGCCGGCCATCAGCGCCGACGCCCTGCAGGCCGCGCTGGCCCCGTTGACCGGCAGCATCCGCCAGCGCGCACCGATCTATTCGGCGCTGAAGCAGGGCGGCGAGCCGTTGTATGTGAAGGCCCGCCGCGGTGAAGCCATCGAGGCGCCGGAGCGCGAGGTCCAGGTGCACGCCATCGAGGTGCTGGAGCAGCAGACCGAGCGCCTGCGCCTGCGCGTGATCTGCGGCTCGGGCACCTACATCCGCAGCCTGGCCCGTGACCTGGGCGAGGCATTGGGCTGCGGCGCGCATATCAGTGCGCTGCGCCGGCTCTGGGTCGAACCGTTCCGTGATCCAGTGATGGTGAGCCTGGACCAGCTGCGCGCCATGGTCGAGGCCGGCGACGAGGCCGGCATGGAGGCACTGCTGCTGCCGCTGGCGGCCGGCCTGGCCGAGTACCCCCGGGTCGAGCTGGATGCCGAACAGGCCCACCGCTTCTGTGTCGGGCAGCGCCAGCGCGATGCCGCCTGGCCCCCGGGCCTGGTGGCCGTATACGGGCCCGACGGCACCCCGCAGGGCCTGGGCCAGGTCGATGCTGGTGGCCTGCTGGCGCCGCAGCGCCGCTTCAACCTGTAACCGGGGCGGGGCGCATTCAGCCCCGGTCCTTGTTCCGCCGGGCCCCGACCGTTACAATTTCGCGGCCGTTTTCCGGCAGCCTGCTCCGGCAGGTTTCATCCTCGTAGTCCACGGCGAGCCTGGCGGTGCGCGAAGCGCGTTCCTGCCGGCCACGCATCACAGAGAAAAAAGAAATGTCGATCGACACCCAGAAGGTCATTGAAGACAACAAGCGCAGCTCGGCTGACACCGGCTCCCCGGAAGTGCAGGTCGCCCTGCTGACCGCCCGCATCGAGCTGCTGACCGGCCACTTCAAGACCCACAAGAAGGACCACCACAGCCGCCGCGGCCTGCTGCAGATGGTCAACCGCCGTCGCAGCCTGCTCGACTACCTGAAGAAGAAGGACGTCGAGCGTTACAAGGCCCTGATTGAAAAGCTTGGCCTGCGTCGCTAAGCAACGAATCCCCCGCGGCGCAGCGATGCGCCGCGGTTTTGTTTTGTAGCACCGCAATCCCCGATTCAGGCCGGAACGATCCGGCCACCCGCAGGCGGCAAGGGTCGCCGACGGTCCAATTCGCAGACAGCATCCCCAAGGACACCCTCCGTGGCAAAAATCACCAAAACCTTCCAGTACGGCAAGCACACCGTCACGCTTGAGACCGGCGAAGTCGCCCGCCAGGCAAGCGGCGCCGTCATCGTCAAGATGGACGACACCGTACTGCTGGTCACCGCCGTCGCCGCCAAGAGCGCGCGCGAAGGCCAGGACTTCTTCCCGCTGACCGTCGATTATCAGGAAAAGTTCTACGCCGGCGGCCGTATCCCGGGTGGTTTCTTCAAGCGTGAAGGCCGTGCGACCGAGAAGGAAACCCTGATCTCGCGCCTGATCGACCGTCCGATCCGCCCGCTGTTCCCGGAAGACTACAAGAACGAAGTGCAGATCATCGCCACGGTCATGTCGCTGAACCCGGACGTGGACGGCGACATTCCGGCCCTGATCGGCGCCTCGGCTGCCCTGGCCCTGGCCGGCACCCCGTTCATGGGTCCGATCGGCGCTGCCAAGGTCGGCTACAAGAACGGCGAGTACATCCTGAACCCGACCGTCAGCGAACTGGCTGACTCGCAGCTGGAACTGGTCGTCGCCGGTACCTCCAACGCCGTGCTGATGGTTGAATCCGAAGCCGCGTTGCTGTCCGAAGAAGTGATGCTGGGCGCCGTGACCTTCGGTCACCGCGAAATGCAGAAGGTCATCAACGCGATCAACGAGCTGACCGTCGAAGCCGGCACCAAGCCGTCGACCTGGGAAGCCCCGGCCAAGAACGACGTGCTGATCGGCGCCCTGAAGGAAGCCATCGGCCCGCGCCTGGGCGAAGCCTTCCAGGTGCGCGACAAGCTGCAGCGCCGCGACGCCATCTCGGCGATCAAGAAGGACGTGGTCGAAAGCCTGGCTGGCCGCGTGGCCGCCGAAGGCTGGAACCCGGCCGAGCTGTCGAAGGAATTCGGCGAGCTGGAATACCGCACCATGCGTGACTCGGTGCTGGACACCAAGGTCCGCATCGACGGCCGTGCGCTGGACACCGTCCGCCCGATCGCCGTGAAGACCGGCGTGCTGCCGCGTACCCACGGTTCCTCGCTGTTCACCCGCGGCGAAACCCAGGCCATCGTGACCATCACCCTGGGCACCGCCCGTGACGGCCAGGTCATCGACGCCGTTGCCGGTGAGTACAAGGAAAACTTCCTGTTCCATTACAACTTCCCTCCGTTCTCGGTGGGTGAGTGCGGCCGCATGATGGGCCCGAAGCGCCGCGAAATCGGCCACGGTCGCCTGGCCAAGCGCGGCGTGCTGGCTGTCATGCCGTCGCTGGAAGCCTTCCCGTACACCATCCGCGTCGTCTCGGAAATCACCGAGTCGAACGGTTCCTCGTCGATGGCCTCGGTCTGCGGCTCGTCGCTGGCCCTGATGGACGCCGGTGTGCCGGTGAAGGCGCCGGTGGCCGGTATCGCCATGGGTCTGGTCAAGGAAGGCGATCGCTTCGTCGTCCTGTCCGACATCCTGGGTGACGAAGATCACCTGGGTGACATGGACTTCAAGGTGGCCGGTACCGCTGAGGGCATCTCCGCCCTGCAGATGGACATCAAGATCGAAGGCATCACCGAAGAGATCATGAAGCAGGCTCTGCAGCAGGCCAAGGCTGGCCGTCTGCACATCCTGGGCGAAATGGCCCACGGCCTGACCGCTCCGCGCGAAGAGCTGTCGGACTACGCGCCGCGTCTGCTGACCATCAAGATCCACCCGGACAAGATCCGCGAAGTGATCGGCAAGGGTGGTTCGACCATCCAGGCCATCACCAAGGAAACCGGCACCCAGATCGACATCCAGGACGACGGCACCATCGTCATCGCCTCGGTCAATGCCATCGCTGCCCAGGCCGCCAAGGCCCGCATCGAGCAGATCACCTCGGACGTCGAGCCGGGCCGCATCTACGAAGGCAAGGTCGCCAAGATCATGGACTTCGGTGCGTTCGTCACCATCCTGCCGGGCAAGGACGGTCTGGTCCACGTGTCGCAGATCTCCAGCGACCGCGTTGAGAAGGTCGGCGACGTGCTGAAGGAAGGCGACGTGGTCAAGGTCAAGGTGCTGGAAGTCGACAAGCAGGGCCGTATCCGCCTGTCGATGAAGGCCGTGGAAGAAGGCGAAGGCGCCAGCGCCGAGTAATCGACCTCCGGTCGATGACGGTAGGTGTCAACCTTGGTTGACACCCCACCGCTGGCATCGCAATCATGAAAAAGCGGGCTTCGGCCCGCTTTTTCTTTGCCTGCGCTCCGCCCCGGTCTTGCCGCTATGCTGCGCCCATGGACAGCCTGCGCCTGCTCGACCTGGAGATCGATCGCCCGTCGCAACGGGTCAGCCGCCACGGCGAGGTACTGCCCGTCAGCGGCCTGAGCTGGACCCTGTTGGACGTGCTGCTGGCCCACGGCACCGACGTCGTGGATTTCGACACCTTGGCCGCCCAGGTCTGGGCGCCGGCCGTGGTGGGCGAAGACGCGATCAGTCAGCGGGTGAAGCTGCTCCGCCAGGCGCTCGGTGACGACGGCCGCAATCCCCGCTACATCCGCTCGGTGCGCGGGCGCGGCTACCAGCTGTGCGCGCCGCCGCTGCCGGTCACTTCCCTCACGCCGCGCGCCCGCTGGCGCGGCTGGACCGCGCTGGTTACCTCGGCGGCCACGCTGCTGGCCGTCGCTTCAGGGCTGTTCTTCTGGTCACGGCCCGCGCCACCAGGCGCCGCGCAGTCGCTGCTGCAGCGTGCCGACTATTACGCCGGCATCGGCCAGGCCAGCAACAACGAACGGGCGATCAGCCTGTACCGGCAGGCCCTGCAGGCCGATCCGGAATCCGCGCCGGCCCGGCGCGGCCTGTCACGCGCTCTGTCCGCGCAGGGCTGCCTGTTCAATGGCAGTCCTGCGCAGATAAGGGAGGCGCTGGCATTGGCAGAGCAGGAGCGCCAGCGGGCGCCGCAAGAGGCCGCCACGCATGCGCTATGGGGCTACGCGCAGGATTGCCTGGGTGACATGCGCCAGGCCATGGCCGGCTACCGCCACGCCATCGAACTGGACCCTGGCGACGAACGCAGCCGTGCGTCGCTGGCCTACCTGCAGCAGGAGCGCGGCGAGCTGGCCACCGCGCTGCGCCAGAACCTGTCGTTGAAGGCGCCCGAACGCGTGCGCTTCCGTGATGTGCAGGTCGCGCGCGAACTGGAGCTGCTCGGCTTCACCCAGGCGGCGGGGCAGCGCCACGCGCGCAACTTCCAGCTGTACCCGGACAATGTCTTTTCGAACATCGCCTGGCCGCGCAGCCTGTACCTGGCCGGCGCACCGCAGCAGGCGCGGCAGGCGCTGGACGAAGCCCTGGCGCGTGGCACGCCGCACCCGCAACTGCGCCGCCTGCAGGGGGAACTGGCGCTGTTGGCCGGTGACCCCGCAGCAGCGGCCCAGGCCTTCGAACTGGGCCGGCAACTGCGGCCGCAGCAGTCGCTCGGCCAGACCCTGGCGGCCCTGCATGGCGCGCAACCAGCGCAGGCGGCATGGATCCGCCAGCGCCTGCAGCAGCTGGGTGACCAGGCAGGGGCAGGGGATGGCTGGCCCGATGCAGCCATCGAGCGGGCGCTGCTGCTGCAGGCCCTGGGCCAGACCGACCACGCGCTGGCGGCACTGCAGCAGGCCGTCGACGACGGTTTCCGCGACGCGGCCTGGTTGCGAACCACGCCGCTGTTCGTGCCCCTGCGCGGCGCGCCCGGTTGGCCGGCGCTGCTGGAACGCCTGGATACCGACATTGCGCGCCAGCGCGCACAGGTACTGGCCGCCGCCTGGCGGCCAGATGACCTGGCCAGCCTCAGTGCAGCGCCGGCAGCAGGAACTCGGTAAGGATGCGCCGCGATTGCGGGTGGGCGAAGCTGCGGTTGAACGCTTGGGTAGTGACGACCGCCACCGCGCGTTGCTCGGGCAGCACGAACACGTAGTTGCCGCCGTTGCCGGACATCGCCCACACCGTTCGCGGTGCACCCTGCGCGTCCAGTTTCAGGCCCCACCACTGGTAGCCGTAATCGCTGCCATCGGATGTCTTCGCCTGCGCCTGCACCATCGCTTCGATGTAGTCCTGCGGAACCAGCTGCTGGCCCTGCCAACGGCCCCGGTCCAGCACCAGCTGCCCAAGCCGGGCCAGATCGCGGCTGCGGTAGCGGGTCCCGCCGCCGCCCATGCCGATGCCTTCCGGCGAACGGTTCCAGTGGCGCTCGGTGATGCCCAGCGGGCGCTCCAGCGCGGTGGCGGCGAAGTCGGCCAGCGGCTGCCCGGTGGCTTGTTCAAGCACCGCGCCCAGCACGAAGGAATTGGCGGTGCAGTAGGCGAACGCGCGGCCATGCGGGCTGTCCTGCGGGCGCTGCATCCACGGCGCGAAGCCTTTCACCGGCAGGCCCAGGGCAAAGTCCAGCCAGCGTTCGCCCACGTACATGCGCTCCTCGTTGCCGGCCGAGAACGGATTCTCGTCGTCGCATTCCCACAGGCTGCTCATGGTCAGCAGGTCCTGCACGGTGGTGGCGCGCAGGCGGGGGTCAACGCTGTGGCTGGCGGTGTAGGCCGGGAAGTAGTCGTACACGCGGGCCTGCACGCCCGGAAGCCGGTGCTGGCCGATGGCCGCGCCGACCAGCAGTGCGGTCACGCTCTTGCTGGCCGAACGCACGTCATGCAGGGTCTGCGCGTCGGCACCGTTGAAGTAGCCCTCGTAGACCACCTTGCCATCGACCTGCAGCAGCACGCTGCGCACCTGCTTGAGCTCATCGCGGGCGATGGCCTGTTCCAGCGCCTTCAGGCGCGCCGTATCCAAGGGGGCTGCGGTGCAGGGCAGGGTGGTGCACAGCAGCAGGATGAGAAGGGTGATCGTGCGCATCGGCAAGGCTCCGTTGAAGGGAGCCCTGATTCAGCCAGCGTGCCGTCTGAAGTGCTGGAAATCCGGCTGAAGAATTCTGAAAGTCCGGTGTGGCGGGCCTCTGCAGGTAGCGTCGAGCTTGCTCGACTGCCCTTGAGATTGCGCCAACTGCAGTCGAGCAAGCTCGACGCTACGTGTCCTCGCCCAGCCACCAGACCCGGCCGCGCGCATGTCCAGCGGACGACATGACCGGACATCCGCGCCGCAGCGCCAAGCGTTTGCTAACGTGGCTGCGTCATTGATCCGGGAGATCCCATGTTCCGCCAGTCCGTCGCCGTCCTTGCCGTGCTGATTGCCGGCGCACTGCCCACGGTTGCATGGGCCGCGCCCGCACAGCCGCCTGTTCTCGGCGCGTACTATCCCGGTGGCTCGGCCGAGCGCTACCCGGTGTCGCGCATTCCGGCCGAGCGCCTGACCCACCTGTTCTACGCGTTCTCCACCATCGAGGACGGGCGCTGCACGGTCGGCGCGGAAGCGCCGCAGAACTTCGCCGCACTGGCCGAGCTGAAGAAAGCCCATCCGCACCTGCGCACGCTGATCTCGATCGGCGGCTGGGGCGCAGGCGGGTTTTCCGACACGGCGCTGACCGCGGCCAGCCGCAAGCGCCTGGTCGATTCATGCATGGCGCTGTTCTTCGAACGCCATGCAGGCAGCTTCGATGGCGTGGACATCGACTGGGAATTCCCGGTGAGCGGTGGACCGAAGGAGCTGGCCCATCGCCCGCAGGATCGCGCCAACCTGACCCTGCTGGCGCAGGCGTTCCGCGTGGCGCTGGATGCGCGCGGCCGCAAGGCAGGCCAGCCGATGCTGCTGACCGCGGCGCTGGCCGCCGGTCGCCTGCAGACCGATGGGCCCTACGACCCGGCGGCGAGCTATGACCTGCCGGCGTTGGCCGCGGTGTTCGATTTCATCAACCTGATGAGCTATGACATGGGTACCGGCTTCTCGGCGGTGTCCACCTTCAATGCGCCATTGCATGAAGTGCCGGCCGACCCGCTGGCACCGGAACTGCGGCGCTGGAACAACGTGGCCGGCGCGGTGCAGTACTACCGCGAACACGGCGTGCCGGCGCACAAGCTGGTGCTGGGCGTGCCGTTCTATGGTCGCGGCTTCAAGGTCACCGGCGATGCCGCCGACGGTCTGTACCAGTCCTACAGCGCACCGGCCGATGCCGGCGACTGGCGGGTGATCAAGTCGCGTTATCTGGACCAGCCCGGGTGGGCGAAGCACTGGCAGCCGCAGGCACAGAGCCCTTGGTTGTACAACGCCGAACAGAAGGTGTTCATCAGCTATGAAGACCCGCGTTCGATCGGCCTGCGCGCGCAGTTCGCGCGTGCGCAGGGCCTGGCTGGCGTGTTCATGTGGGAGCTGACCGGCGACGACGAACAGGCCAGCCTGCTCAATGCCATGCTGGCGCCGTGGCAGAAGGCCCGCGTCGGCGATTGAGCCGCCCCGGCAGCGAATGGACGCGCCCTCGGACCCGGCGTGCCGTCTGATGCTTCTGGGCCACGAACGCGCCTTTGTAGAGTCGAGCTTGCTCGACTGCTCTTGGCGCGATGTGTATCGAATGCAACAGCAGTCGAGCAAGCTCGACTCTACCGGGGCGAGCCGTAGCGCGCCGGGCCATGCCCGGCAGAATGACGCAAGGCCAGCGGCCCAACCGCGCACATCGGGCCCGCGGCCGCCGCGCTAATCTGTTGGCATGATCACCATCGACCGCCTCGACCATCTGGTCATTACCGTTGCAGATATCGAGCGCAGCTGCGATTTCTACCAGCGCGTGCTGGGGATGGAGGTCGTGCGCTTCGGTGCCGGCCGCACCGCGCTGCAGTTCGGCCAGCAGAAGATCAATCTGCACCCTGCCAGTGCGCCACTGCAGCCACATGCCGCACAACCCATGCCGGGCAGTGCCGACCTCTGCCTGGTCACGCGTGCGGCAACGGCCGATGTACTGGCCCACCTGCAATCACAGGCCGTTGTCGTGGAGGAGGGGCCGGTTGCACGGACCGGCGCGCTGGGGCCGATCGAGTCGGTGTACTTCCGCGATCCGGACGGCAACCTGATCGAAGTCAGTCGTTATCCCGACGCCGGATGACCGGTAGCGCCGGGCCGCGCCCTCGGACCCGATATGTCGTGTAATGCGTGTGGGCCACAAACCCGCATTTGTAGAGTCGAGCTTGCTCGACTGCTCTTGGCGCGATGTGTATCGAATGCAACAGCAGTCGAGCAAGCTCGACTCTACCGGGCGAGGCGTAGCGCGCCGGGCCATGCCCGGCGGTTTCATCAATTCGCCCAGACGCTGTTGGGGTCGCCGCTGCGGGCGCGGCGTTGGCTGGCCACTGCCAACCGCGCAAAGCCGGCGGCCATGGCCAGGGCCACAACGTCGATCCAGAACAGCGGCCAGTGCCCACGCCCGGCGGCCAGCCACAGCCAATCGCCGTTGAGCGCGCCATGCGCCGCCGGTACCAGCGCGGTGCTGATCGCCGCGGCCCACAGCAGTTCACGCGCGGCCTGGGCCGGGCGACGCAGTGCCGCCCACAGTGCGCACGCCGCCCACGTGCCGAAGCAGGCCCAGCGGATACCGTGGTCCACGCTGGCCGGGGCCACCCGTTCCAGCACCAGCGCGGTGATGAAGGCGACCGAGATCGCCACGCACAGGCCGATGCACACGCCCACCGTCGCCCGCGCCATGTTCACCCCCGAACGCGGCTGCTCGACCTGGCGCCGCTTGCGCCGCGATTCGATCCACAGCAGGTTGCCCGAATAGAACAGGAAGGCGCCGCCCAGCCCCAGCAGGAAGTACAGCCAGACCACCACGCCATTGCCGAACTCGCCGAAGTGCAGGGCATAGGCCGCGCTCAGCGTGGCGTGGTTGGCATCGCGACGCCCGGGCAACTGGGTGGCCAGGACCTCGCCGCTGGCCACGTCCAGCGCGACCGAACCCAGCGGGCCCAGGGTGCCGCTGGATTCGCCGGTAATCTCGATGGTGGCCTGGCTGTCGCCGCCGTTGGCCAGCTTCAGGTACGCCGGTTCGAAATCAGTCACGCCCTGTGCGCGTGCGGCTTCCACGGCGCGCGCATGCAGCAGGCGCAGGCTGCCCGGTTCGGCCGGCACGCCGCTGGCCTCGCGCACCGGCGCCGTATCCATGGCCGCAGGCACGGCCTGCAGCGCCTTGCCGTCGTAGATCAGCGGATTGAGCAGGGCAATCTGGATGAACACCAGGCACAGCAGGGCGCCGGTCACCGCGAACATCAGATGGAAGGGCAGGCAGAGCACGCCGATCACGTTGTGCGCGTCCTGCCACATCTGCTTCAGGTTGCGGCCCGGCCGCAGCGCGAACAGATCGCCCAGCAGCTTGGGCAGGTGGATGACCAGGCCGCTCAGCAGGGCCATGCCGTACAGCAGGCTGACGATGCCCATCACGTACAGGCCGGCCACCGGCAGGCCCAGGCTGTAATGCAGCTCGTTCACCAGCTCGGCCAGGCCGGTCTGCGGCGGCGTGGCGCTGCCGCCGGTATGGCCCGGCCAGGCGTAGCGCCAGCTGCCATCGCTGGCCTGCCAGTAGGCCAGCGGCCGCGGGTGGTCGTCACCGGGGAAGGTCATGCCGACATGGCGCCGGGCCTCGGCGTGCTGGGCCAGCACGTCATCGAGCAGGTACTGCGCATCGTCCAGCCCGGCCGGCAGGGCCGAGGCGGCGCCCGGTGTCTGCCACAGCGGCAGATCGTGGTGGAACAGGGTCAGCGCGCCAGCGTAGAAGGCCACGAACAGGCCGAAGCCGGCCACCAGGCCGACCCAGGTATGCAGCGTGGTGAAGGTGCGCAGGGTCTGCGAACTGAATTTCATGCGGAAAGTCTCACTGCACCGCGCCGGTCAGGCGCAGCAGCCACAGGGCAAGGAAGCCGGCGGCGGCGCACGCCGACAGGACCAGCCAGGCACGGGCGGGCGAGCGGAAGCTGAAGGCCCACAACGCCGCCAGCATCCACAGGGGCACGAAGGCGATCAGGCCCGGAACCAGCGCGCTGGTCCACGGCCCGGGTGGCAGCCAGGTCAACAGGCCGGTGGCCGCGGCGGCCAGCAGGAATCCGGCCAGCAGGCCGGCGAAGGCGCGCATCCACATCAGCGCGGCTCCACGCCGGGCCGGTGCCAGGCGGCCAGCGCCGGCAGCAGCAGGGCGGTCAGCATCCACGCGCACAGCATTACTACCAGTCCGGTGGCGAAGCCCAGTTCGGCCATCCACAGCCACAGCGCGGCAGCGGCCGCCACCAGGCCGATCTGCCGGCCCAGGCGCCCGGCGCGGCGCAGGCGCGGCCAGCGGCAGTGCGGCGAGGCGGCGTAGAACGCCACGGCAGAGAACATCGACGCCAGCAGGCCGAGGCTGCAGAAGCCCAGGCTGGACAGGGCCACGGTAATCATCGGCGGCTCCCGTGCTGGCGCAGGATCGACAGCTGCGGGACACAGGCGGGGCCGGCGGTGGCCGGTCGAGGCGGGTGGCGCATCACGGGGTCCTGGGCAAGCG
>NZ_JACVUD010000003.1:0-101565 GCF_016624905.1 Stenotrophomonas sp. S49
CGGTGGCGGCGGTGGTGGGGCATCCACGGGGGGCGGCGTCGATATTATTGGCGGTTGCTTCGGCAACTGCGGCAAGATCACGATGGGCGCGACGTGAAGTGGGGATTCACGTTTCCGTGTCAAACAGCTCGGGCAGAAGTGCGAAGGCCTAGTTTAGATTCTGGCCGATCGACACGCGGCGGTGCAGCAGCGGGGGTCAGCGGCGGCGCACCGGCGTCAGGCTCTGCACCTGGCCGTTGTTGCGCAGCATGCACAGGAAGCGGCCATCGGCATAATCGATGATCAGTTCCTGGTAATCGCTGCCCACCGGCACCTGGGTGACCAGCGTGCCCTGGTCGCCCTTGCGCGCATTGCACGATCCCAGCGCGGTATCACCGGCGGGTGCGGCGCGGGGTGCGCTGGATGTGTTGCGGAACACCGCCCGGCAGCCGCCACTTACCCAGACCGAATGCCGCGACAGGCCCCAGTTCACGCCCTGCTCGCAGCGGGTGCGGCTGAGCTGACGGGTCACTTCCACGGCGCCACGGGTGTTCATGTCGCACGACACCTGGCGCTGGTCGGTGGATTCGCAGGTGACCTTGTTGGGCAACGCGGCATCACCGTCGTTGTCGTGCCGGTGCGCGGGCGACGGCGGCGCCGCTGCCGCGCTGTCGCTGACCTGGCAGATGCCGTTGGCCCCATTGCGGCCGGTGTAGCTGACCTGCGGCGTGCCATCGTCGCCGGTGCTGATGGACACCGTCAGCCCGCTCTGCGCATCGCGCGCTTCGGCGTAGCGGTCATTCACATGCTTCAGGGTGGTCTGCCGCCCCTGCACATAGACCGTCCCGCCCGCGTCGGCGTGCACGTCGATGCCACCGGGGCAGCGGGCATTGAGGAAAGGCACGGCGGCCGGCGCCGGCGTCGTGAGCGCAACACCCAGCACAGCGGCAACAACAGACAGCGTCTTCAGGCGCATGGTCGGTTCCCGAACGGGCCCGTAACGGGCAGATGGCCGGAGTATGCGGTGCAGGTGTCGGTGCGGGTGTGAGTGCTAGGGTTGCAGCCTGCGGCGTCACCCGCCGGCGCTGACGTGTCTCGCCTGCTGGCGGGGCCACCGTTCGCCATCGCTGCGGTGTAGGGGAAAGCTGATTCTTTTAGAGGAGAAGCGGCGTTGTGCGACTCAATTCTCGTGCATGTCGACTTTCCCTCTTACAGGCCTTGCATCGCCGCGTGATCGTCCCGCTCACGGCAGCTACGGCGCACGTGAAAGGTGTCCCGAGATGCCATCATTTCTCCAGAGAAGGACGAAGCATCATGAAGAATCCGCTATTGCATCTACTGCTTGCAGGCGCGATGACAGCCTGTGGGTTTTCAGCGCAGGCTACTGAGGCCTTTCACTGCGACGACTGCAACCTTGGAAAGCGCCAGACGCTCTCACGGGAGCGCGGCGAGGGTGACTACTACTTCTGGGATTTCAGGAATCGCCGCCTGTACCACATGAACGTCAAAGGCGAGGGCGGCGGACCACTCTCTGCAGCGGGCCTGCCCGTCGTCAAGGAAGTCATGTTGACAGCCGAGGAACACGCGATGTTCAACGCCGGCCTGCAGTTGTACGACGTCAATGGTGGCTCTCCAGTAGTAACCCACACGCTGCCAGTGATCGACATCCCGGTTCAGCTCGGGCGGGCAGGCAACTCGACACTGGCCGAGCCCGCAGCCTACCCGGCCAATGACGGTCCAACAGTTCCGATGAATGCCATGGATGCGGTGACTACCCCACAACTCCGTCAGGAGGCGATCCAGAAAACATTCAGCTACTCGAATCTCGGTCCATTCTGGTACACCCTCGAATCTACGCGAGCATCCATATCTGCGTTCTCGCAGGCCATTCAATCCACTCTTCTGCCCACGCCTATATCGATCATCAATCGTGTCCCATTTCCCGACGGGTCGTACATCCTGGTGAACTACAACTGGAACGTGCGGGACTACAGCTACATTCCAGGCTCTGCACGGGATGCGGTGGGCAACATCATTCCTGACTCGCAGAAAGACGTTGCAAACCAGGACCAAGCCACACAGAACTACGAGTTCCCGAACTCCCCGGCAGGTTACGGGTCGGGCGAAGAGATGGTCAGACACCTTGATCGTTTGGGCGTGGGCTGGGATGGGCCAAACTCGCCGCCGATTCATCGGGGCTACCGGATCGGCTGTACCTACACGCCAACAGGCGTGCGGTGCCAGATCATCTCGTTGAATCCGTGAGAAATGCGGACGACAGACCATGCACGGAAATCGGGTACTTCTAGCCACGCTACTTATTTTCGCGTGGTCCAGCGGGGTTTGGATGATGGCAGGCCTTCGCAGCCCCGCGCGATTGGAAGGCTGGGTGGCCGCTTCCTACCTGCTGCTGTCGCTGGCGTTCATCGCCGCCATTCTCTGCTACAGGTCACGGCTTCGCAGAGCACCGCCTTTCACCAACCAGTCCTATGCGACGCGGCTGCTCACGCTGTCCTGGATGGCCTGCGCGGTGGGCGGCGTGGCAGCCATCGTAGCCAAGTGACCCTGGCTTCTGAGACCGGAGAAGAAGTCGGGCCATCGATCATGGGTGCCCGCGCGTCCATCATTGGACGCGCGGGCCTGCATGTGGTGGGATGAAGGAACGCCCGCAGGGTTAAGTGTTCTTTACACGCCCCCGTGTGCGATGCGCATCAGGCGCTTGAAACTGCACGCCATTCAACGCATTCCTCAGCAGCGCGCATTCTGTCGTTTTTGCCTTGAAATCAGCGCTTTGAGCCAAAAACGGCAATTCAACTTTCTGATCAAAAAGTGCGAATGCATCGCGAGAATCAATTGGCGCAGCCTCTTCCCGCGTGCCAATCATGAATCGCCACCTCATTCGGTGGCCGGGACTTCCAAGCCCGATGCTCGATGATGTTTACGCTTGCCAGTCGGCGTCGTCGCCTCTTGCACGACGCCGACTGGCAATCCGTCCGCGGCTTTACGGCGGGCGCTGCGTGGGGGCCCTGTGCCCGCCGGTTCATCGACTCGGTCTTGGAAGCCACGCATCGCCCGCCACCCGCAGCCGGTGGCGGTCTGCCCCGCTTCGAGGATGCCCGCATGACCCGACCGCCGCACCCGTTCCTGACCGCCACCCTGGGCGATGCTGCCGCGCAGCTGCCGCCGGAACTGGCACGCCCGCTGGAGGCCGCCTTTGCCGCCGCCAACGAAGTGCCCGATCCGCTCACCCTGCCCGCCTGCCTGCAGCGCCTGCGCGCCGGTGAAGCGGCCGATGGCCAACCGTGGCGGCGACCGGTCTGCTCGCCGGCGCAGGGCCAGGCGCTGGCCCGCGCCGACCGCGCCAATGCCGGCCTGGGCACGCTGCTGGAACTGCTGCACGCCGCCGAACGCGTGCGCGTGGATGGGGCCGCCAAGGACGATATCGGCGACGCCACGCGCAAAGGCCTGCTGCTGGCCTGCCGCGGACTGGCCGAATACGTGGGGCAGCAGCTGCAGGCCGCCTGAGCCGGATCACGCCGGTGGTGCGACCCCCTGCGGATCGTGCAGGCTGCGTAGCTTCTTCTTGTTGATCTTGCCCACGCTGGTGCGTTCCAGCGCATCGACGAAGCGCACCCGCTGCGGAATGGCGTAGCGGGAGATATCGCCGGTGCGGCTGCGCGCCGCCACCAGTTCGATGATCTCCGCTTCGCTCACTTCGCTGCCGGCCTGCCGCACCACCAGCGGCAGCGGCCGTTCGCCCCATTTGTCATCGGCAATGCCGATGACCGCCACTTCGCTCACCGCCGGGTGCAGCGCAATGATGTCTTCCAGTGCCAGCGACGAGATCCACTCGCCGCCGGTCTTGATCACATCCTTGATGCGGTCGGTCACCCGCAGGTAACCGCCGCTGTCGATGTTGCCGATATCGCCGGTATGCAGGTAGCCGCCTCCCCACAGCGCCGCCGATGCCTCGGGGTTATGCAGGTAGCCCGGGGTCAGCCAGGGCGCGCGCACCACCACTTCGCCGGTGGCACTGCCGTCGTGGGCGACGTCCTGCATCTGCCCATCGACGATGCGCAGTTCGACCAGCGGCACCGGAATGCCGGCCTTGGTGCGCAGTGACAGTTCCTGTTCCGCGTCGGCCACTGCGTCGGGGTCGATCTGCGCCAGGGTCAGCAGCGGGCAGGTTTCAGACATGCCATAGCCGCCGAAGACATCGATGCCGCGTGCCAGCGCCTGCTGGGCCAGCGCACGCGGCAGCGCCGCACCGCCGATGATCACCTTCCAGCCGCGCAGATCGACCTGTGCCGCATCGGGGTGCTCCAGCAGCATGTGCAGGATGGTGGGCACGCAATGCGAGAACGTCACCTGTTCGCGGGCGATCAGCTGCAGCAGCCGTGCTGGCAGGTAGCGCCCCGGGTAGACCTGCTTGATGCCCATCAACGTGGCCACATAGGGCACGCCCCAGGCGTGTACATGGAACATGGGCGTGATCGGCATGTAGACATCGTCGCGATGCAGGCGGCCCTGGCTGGCGGCACTGCCCAGCGCGGCCATGGCCGCCAGCGAATGCAGCACCAGTTGCCGGTGGCTGAAGCACACCCCCTTGGGCAGGCCGGTGGTGCCGGTGGTGTAGAACACGGTGGCGCGCGTGTTCTCGTCGAAATCGGGGAAGCAGGTGACCGGTGTGGCCGCGCGCAGGCCGGCCTCGTATTCGCAGGTGAAGCCAGGCGGCAGCGGACCGTCCTCATCGTCCAGCAGGATGCGGGTCTGCAGGTCGGGCAGCTGCTCGTGCAGCGCGTCCAGCACCGGCAGGAAATCGCGGTTGGCCAGGATCACCCGAGCGCCGCTGTGGTTCAGCGTGTAGGCAATCTGTTCCGGTGCCAGGCGGATGTTCACCATCATCAGCACCGCGCCCAGCATCGGCACGGCGAAGTAGCTTTCCAGGTAACGGTTGCTGTCCCAGTCCATCACCGCCACGGTATCGCCGTGCTTCACTCCCAGCGACGCCAGCAGGCCGGCCAGTTGGCCGATGCGCGCCTGCAGGGTGCGGTAGTCGAAGCGCACGCGGTCGCCGTAGACGATTTCCTGCTGCGGCCGTGTCGCCAGCGGCGTATGCAGCAGCTGCTTGATCAGCAGCGGGTAGGCCGGCGCGGCGGCGTGTTCCGTTGGCATGGTGCGCTCCTTGTGGGCCGCATCAGGGCGGCCGGGTTCATCGGCCACACTAGCGATCCACGCAGGCCACGCCAGCGTACCTAGGTACCTGTGCCCGGCCGTAGCGGTTTTGCTAACCTCGCCAGAACATGCCCAGCCTGCTGATCGCCGACGACCACCCCTTGTTCCGCGCCGCCCTGCACCGCGCGGCCGAGGACGCCGTGGCCGACCTGCAGATCAGCGAAGCGGATTCACTGGAAACCGTGCTGGAAGCGCTGGAAAGCCAGCCGATCGACCTGATGCTGCTGGACCTGCACATGCCGGGCAACCACGGCCTGGCCGGGCTGGCCACCATCCGCGCGTTGCAGCCGGGGCTGGCGATCATCATCGTGTCGGCCAACGAAGAACCGCACGTGATCCGCCGCGCGATCGACCTGGGCGCGGCCGGCTACCTGCCCAAGAGTTCCGGCTTGAACGACCTGCAGCACGCGCTGCGGACCGTGCTGGAAGGCGAACGCTGGATTCCGGCGTTGCTGCGCGAAGCGGTGGCGCGGGTCACACCGTTCAACAAGGACGCCGACCTGGCCGCACGCCTGTCCAGCCTGTCGGCACACCAGTACAAGGTGCTGAGCCTGGTGGCCGAGGGCTTGTTGAACAAGCAGATTGCCGACCGCCTGGGGGTGCAGCTGCGCACGGTGAAAGCGCACATGACCCGCATCATGGAACGGCTTGGGGTGCGCAACCGCGCGCAGGCAATCCGCGTGCTGCACGAAATGGGCCTGACCGATCCCGCACGACAGATTGAAGACACCCAGGACGCCTGAGGCCTCAATCCGCCACGGTGGTGGGCGTGGCCAGCAGGTGGTTGATCGCCCAGCGCAGGGCCAGCGGCTTGAAGGGTTTGTTGAGCAGTGACAGCCCTACCGCACGCACGGCCTCGCGCACCTCGCTGCCGGTGTCGGCACTGAGCACCACGGTCGGCCGCAGACCATGCGCGGCCACCAGCCGCTGCCACAACGCCACCCCGGTATCGCCCGCGTCCAGGTGGTAGTCGAACAGCCACAGCGCGGCATCGGCCGCGGCTTTGCCCACGGCGCCCGCATCGGCAACGGCCACCACATCGCAGCCCCAGGCCAGCAGCATCTGCTGCATGGCGTGCAGGGCGTCCGGATCGTTGTCGACCACCAGCACACGGGTGCCCTTGATGGCACTGCTGCCGCCGCTCGCGGCCTGCGGGCGCTGGACCACCGGCGGTGTGGCGCGCGCCACGCTGATGGAGAACGCCGAACCGTGGTCGAGCACGCTGTGCAACTGCAACGGTGCATGCAGCAGGTGGGCAATACGGTGGGCGATGGTCAGCCCCAGGCCCAGGCCCTGGCCGTGGCTGCGGTCGCCGCGGTGGAATTCCTCGAACACGATGGACTGCTGTTCCGGGGCGATGCCGGGGCCGCTGTCATGCACCCCGATCAGCAGCGCCCGGCCGCGACGGCGCACGCCCAGCAACACCCCGCCCTGGCGGGTGTAGCGGATCGCATTGGCCAGGAAGTTCTGCAGCACCCGTCGCAGCAGCAGCGGATCGCTGTGGACCCAGGCCGCCGTGCGCACGTAACGGAACTGCAGGCCACGCGCGGCGGCCAGCACGGCGAATTCCTGCGCAAGCGGGTCCAGCACGGTGCCCAGCGCGAACGGGCGCGGGTCGGGTACCAGCCCACCGGCTTCCAAGCGCGAGATGTCCAACAGGCCCGACAGCAGATCGTCGGTGGAATCGAGCGCCCCGCGGATCTGTCGCAGGAAGCTGCCGAGGAATTCCGAATCGATGTGCTGGGACATGGCGTCGGCCAGCAGCTGCGCCGCGTGCAATGGTTGAATCAGGTCATGGCCCACTGCGGTCAGGAAGCGGGTTTTGGCCACGTTGGCCCGTTCGGCCTCGTGCACCGCCTGTTCCAGCCGCGCGGTGCGGTCCTGCACCCGCCGTTCCAGCGTTTCATTGCTGCGCTTGAGCGCATCCTCGGCACGGCGGAAGGCGGTGACGTCGGTGAAGGTGGCCACGTAACCACCGCCGGGCATCGGGTTGCCGCGGATTTCGACAATGGTGTTGTCCGGGAAGATGCGCTCGGACAGATGCGGGGTGCCGCGCCGCATGTGGGCCACGCGGCGCTGCAACGCGTGGTCGGGGCTGTCGCCGGCACGCTGGCCGATCTGCAGCTGGTCCAGCGCCCACGCAGTCAGGTCCACCACCGGCCGGCCCACCTGCAGCAGTTCCGGCGGGAAGCGGAACAGCGCGGCATAGCGACTGTTCCAGGCCACCAGCTGCAGCTGCGCATCGACCACGCTGATGCCCTGGCTCATGTTTTCCAGCGCGGCTTCCAGCAGGCGCTGGTTGAAGCGCAGCGCCTGGGTCGCCTCGCCTACTGCGCGGGTGACCGCATCCAGCGGCGCCGCGCCGCCATCGCGCGCGGCCTCCACCAGCAGGCGCGCCATGCCGGCCCCGACCACGGCGGTCAGTTCGCGTTCGATGGCGGTCACACGCTCGCCTTCCAGCATCTGCCCGGCATGCCCTTCCATCAGCTGCCGTGCGCGTTCCTGGCCCAGGAAGCGCCCTGCGGTGCGGCGCATGGTGGCCGCAGCCACCGCATTGCGCTGGCGAGGCAGCGACGGGCGGACCGCCCGCGCCACCAGCACGATCGCCACCAGGTTCGCGGCCAGGCTGGCGCACATGCTGATGGCGATGTGCCCCGGTTGCAGCCGCACCGACAACAGGGCCAGCCAGTGCAGACCGTCGCCGGCGCCCGGCTGCGGCGCCGGCACCACCATCGGCAGCAGCACCAGCCACAGCCACACCAGCGAACCCACCACGATGCCGGCCATGATGGCCTGCGCCGGCGTGCGCGGGCGGTACACCGCCAGCAGGACCGCCGGTGCCAGCTGCGAGAGTGCGGTGAAGGACATCAGGCCGAAATCGCTGAGCGCTTCGGTATCGCTCATCGCGCGGCTGTACAGCCAGGACACCAGGAACACCGCGACGATGCCGGCGCGGCGCAGGGCCAGCACGCGCGGGCGCAGGTCGGCACCGGCGTCGCCGCCCTGCATGCCGCCCAGCAGGCGCGACCCCACACCGTGGTTGCCCAGCATGATCGACAGGGTCAGGCCGGACAGGATCATCATGCCGGTGGCCGCGCTCAGGCTGCCCAGGTAGGCCACCAGGGCCAACAGATGGTGGCCACCGGCCAGTGGCAGGCCCAGCACGTACAGGTCTGGCGATACCGACGGCGGCAACTGCGCCGCGCCGTACAGCGCCATCGGCACCGACGGCAGGCCGATCAGCAGCAGATACAGCGGGAACAGCCAGCGCGCCGTCTTCAGATCGGACGACTGGCGCAGCTCGACCACGCCCACGTGGAACTGGTGCGGCAGGGTGAACGCAGCCAGCGCGCCCAGCAGCACCATGGTCAGGAAATCGGGGATGACCGCCGGCGGCGGCAGGGTGGCCATCTTCTGCAGCAGCGGCGTGCCGGACTGCTGCACCGACAGCGCGGCATACAGGCCGATCGCCAGCAGCGCCGCCAGCTTCAGCACCGATTCCAGCCCCAGCGCCACCACGATGCCGCGGTTGTGTTCGGTGGCCGAGGCCTTGCGCGCGCCGAACAGCAGGGTGAACGCGGCCATGGTCAGGGCGAACCAGAACGACATGTCCAGCCGCCAGCCATTGGCGGCGAAGTGATCGCCCAGCAAGGCACCCAGGCCCTGGCTGACCGCTTTGAGCTGCAGCGCGATGTAGGGAATGATGCCGAACAGCGCCACCACGGTGATGGTGATGGCCAGCCCCTGGTCACTGCGCAGGCGCGCCACCACTAGGTCGGCCAGGGTGGCACTGTTGTGCTGCTTGGCCAACCGCCCCAGCCGCAGCAGGAACGGCAGGCCGAAAGCAAAGATCAGGGCCATGCCGATCAGCGTGGGCGGCACCGGGAAGCCCCACTGCACACCCTGCGATGCCGCGCCGTAATAGGTCCACGCGGTGCAGTGCACCGCCAGTGACAGGGCGTAGATGACCGGCCATGCCCGCGCCAGGCGGTGCCCCTTGCGTTCGCCCCACAGCGCAACGCCGAACAGCAGCACGGTCCACGCGATGCAGGCCAACAGGACGATCGAGGGCGTCAACATCGCTCCAGTGTAGAGAGAACCCGTGCCGTCGTGCAGCGACCCGCGCTAGGCGGCAACCACCACCAGCGACAGCTGTTCGGCCACCACGGCCACCTGCCCGCCCGGCGCCACTTCCACGGTCTTGTGCTGGGTCAGCAGCCACTGCCCGGGCTGCCGCGGTTCCAGGCTGACCAGCCGCGAGCGCACCTGCACCTCGCTGGCGCTGGGCACCGGGGCCAGGAAGCGCACCTTGTTCAAGCCGTAGTTCAGCACGTGGGCGATGCCGGCAAAGCCGGCCAGCGCGGCCACATCGTCTTCCACGGTCAACGCCAGCAGCAGGAAGCCATGGGCGATGGTCTGCCCACCCGGCAGGTCGCTGCGGGCACGCTGCGGATCGACGTGGATCCAGTTGTGGTCGCCGGTGGCATCGGCGAAGACATCAATGCGGGCCTGGTCGATTTGCCTGCGTGGGCCCAGGCGTTCACTGGCCGCCCAGCGCCACAGATCCTGCAGGGCCACCGGCAAGGCCTCGGCATGCGCGGTGGTCACCGCACACGCTCCAGCAGGGCCAGGATCGCATCGCGCGCCTCGGGCTCGTTCAACATCGGTGCGTGGCCGACCGCCGGCACTTCCACCAGGCGGGCCTGGTCGGAGGTGGCCACCATCTGCCGCGCCACATCGGCCGGCAGGATGTCCGACAGCGCGCCACGCACCACCAGCACCGGCACGCGCGACGTCAGCCCACGTACCGCCCGCCACAGCACCGGGCGCAGCAACCACAGCAGCCACGGCCGGGTGGTACGGATCACCGCCGGGTCGTAGTCCAGTTCCAGCAGGCCGTCGTCACGCACGCGGAAGGTGCGCTGCGCCATCGCCCGCCAATCGTCGCTGCCGTAGCGCGGGAACGCGGCCTTGCCGATCGATTCCACGTACGCGGTGGCCTGGGCCAGGTCCATCGCAGGCAGCGGCTTGCCGGCGTACTTGCCGATCCGCGCCAGCGCTTCGCGCGGCACCTTCGGGCCGGCATCGTTCAGTACGGCTGCTGCCACGCGCTGCGGTGCGCGCGAGGCCACGGTAAGGGTGACCAGCACGCCCAGCGAGGTGCCGATGAACACCGCCTTGTCGATGCCCTGCGTGCGCAGCAGCGCCACCATGTCGTCGGCGTAGGTGCGCGCGTTGTAGCTGGCCGGGTCGGCGGCGCGCTGCGAACCGGCGCGCCCGCGCAGGTCCACCGCCAGCACGCGCCAGCCGGCCGCCGACAACGAGGCGGCCAGCGCATCGAAGTCGGCCGCGTTGCGGGTCAGGCCTGGAATGCAGACCACGGTGCCGCGTGGCGCGGCCCCGGTTGCCGGTGCATGCTCGCGCGCGTGCAGGCGCAGGCCATCGTCACTGTTCCAGTACAGATCCTGGTAAGACGGCGTCATGCAGTTCACTCCTAGAAATCGTAACGGACGCTCAGACTGTACTGCCGCGGCGGGCCGTAGAAGCCAATGAGCGTACCGACCGCCGGAATGTTGTAGCCGGTGGTGCGGTATTCCTTGTCGGTCAGGTTGGTGCCCTGCAGCGAGAACGTCCAGGCATCATCCAGCCGCCAGATGACACCGGCATTGACCAGCCCGTAGCCGTCCTGGCGGATCACTGGGCTCAGGTCGGTGGTCGGCCACACCTCGCTCTGGTAGCTGTAGGTCACCCGTGCGGACAGATTGCCGCCGTTGGCCAGATCGGTGCGGTATTCCACGATCACCGCGCCGGAGAAATCCGGAGCGTTGGTGAACTTCATCTGGTCGGCCACGTTGACGCCGCGGTCCATGTATTCGTCGTACTGGGTGTCCAGCCAAGCCAGGTTGCCGGAAATCAGCCAGTGCTGGGTGGGCAGGTACTGGTACTCGATTTCCAGGCCGTTCACCGTGCCCTTGCCGGCGTTGGTGAAGTCACCGAAGAAGCCATCGGCCACGCCATCGCCATTGGTATCGATGCCGGTGAACACCGACAGCTGGATGTCCTTGTACTTGTTGTGGAACGCCGACAGGTTCAGGAACAGGCGCTGGTCGAAGAAACCCATCTTGCTGCCGATCTCGAAGCTGTCCACGCTTTCATCGTCGAACGGCTCGGCCGAGCGCGGCACCGCCACCGCATTGGCGCGGATGTTGTAGCCGCCGGATTTGAAACCGCGCGTGGCCAAGCCATAGACCATCACGTCCGGGGTGATCTGGTAATCCAGCGAGACCTTGGGCGAGACGTTGCTGAAGTTGGTCTTCTTGTCGAAGTCGGCGGTGACCGCCACCGGCCGGCTGAAGCCAGGGTCGGCATACAGGCGGTTGAGCACGATCGCGCGCTTGTCCTCGTCGGTGTAGCGCGCGCCCAGGTCAAGCTTCAGCTTGTTGGTCAGGTCGAAAGTCCAGTCGGCATACAGGGCGATGCTGTCGGTCAGTACCTTGCCCTGGTTGTCGGCGAACTGCGCGCTGAAATAGTTGTTCTGGATCTGGCCACCGGCCTCGCCGCTAAACTGGTACAGGCCGACCACGCCGCGCACGCGGCCGCCGGCATCGTAGTTCAACTGCAGTTCGTTGCTGATCTGGTCGTCGTGGTAGGTACCGCTCACGTCGGCCAGCTTCACCGGCGTGGTATCGAAATCGACGTTGCCATCGCTGTCCGATTCGCGCTTGGCCACCACGTACTTCAGCGCAACGTCCTCGCTGGGCCGCCAGTTCACCGTGGCTGATGCACCCTTGCTTTCCACGTTGTTGAGGTTGCGCATGCCCGAGCGGATGTCGTAGCGGCTGTCCATCGGCTGGAAGGCCGGCAGGAACGGATTGGGCGCCAGCATCTTCGAACCGCGCATGCCGGATTTGTCATCAATCCAGTCCAGCGCGAACTGCACATCGAAATCATCGCCGGCGTAGGCACCCAGGTTGAAGCGCGCCGCGTTGATCTGCTTGTCGCTGACCGGCTGGCCGTTGAAGGTGTTTTCGCCGAAGCCATCCTGGTTCATGCTGGCCACCGCCACGCGCGCGCGCAGGCCGCTGTCGGCGCCGCCGATCGGGCCGCCGATGGCCGCCTTGGCGTCCAGCTGGCTGTAGTTGCCCACGGTGATCTGTGCGAAACCTTCGGTCTGGGTGGGCAGGCCGCGCGAGATGTATTTGATCGCGCCGCCAATGGTGTTCTTGCCGTACAGCGTGCCCTGCGGGCCGCGCAGCACTTCGATGCGCGAGACGTCGAACACGTCCAGCAGCGCACCCTGCGGGCGCGCGATGTAGACATCGTCCAGGTAGATGCCCACGCCCGGATCGGCGCCCCAGGTGGGATCGGACTGGCCGACGCCGCGGATGTAGGCGGTGACCGTGCTGCTGGCGCCGCGCGCCGCGTAGATGGTCAGGTTGGGCACCTGCGCGTCCAGATCGCTGATGTCCTGCACGTTCATCTTGTCCAGCGCTTCGGAGGTGAACGCGGTGACGGCCACCGGCACTTCCTGCAGGGTCTCTTCGCGCTTGCGCGCGGTGACCATGATGCTGTCCAGGTTGGTGGCGGTGGCCGCCTTGCCCGCGCTGGGCGCAGGCGCTGCCGCCTGCTGGGCCAGTACCGGTCCGGACACCACCAGCGCGCCGATCATCAGGCTCAAACAATTCCGTTTCATTCGCTCCTCCCCAGTGCCACGCGGGTGGCCCACGCCGCCCATCGTGCCAAGGCTAGCCGTGCGGCCGGGGCCCGGCGAGTGGACCTAGGTCCAGTCGGCAGCCCGGGCCGGATCGGGATACTGGGCGCGCCGTCACCGGCGGCCATCGCGCACGCACCAGGAGCTGGCATGAACGCTGTCATCGATTCGATCAGAGCGGCAGGGCGGGCGTTGTGCCTGTGCCTGGCCATGGGCGCAAGCGCTGCAGCGGCGGGCGCCGAGGGCCGTTGGGATGCCGGTGTGTACGGCAACCTGTTCGGCAGCCGCGAGTACCAGGTGTGGGTGCCTGCCGGCTACCAGGCCAGCCAGCCGCTGCCCGTGCTGCTGGTGCTGCACGGCTGCGTGACCGGGCCCAACCTGATGGGCGAGGCATCGGGCTTCAACGAAGTGGCCGACAGCGAGGGTTTCATCGTGGTGTACCCGCGGCAGAACGTCACCGCCAATGGCGGGCGCTGCTGGAACTGGCAGTTGCCAGTGAACCAGGCGCGCGGCAGCGGCGAGGCGTCGATCCTGGCCGGCATTGTGGGCGCGGTGAAATCCGCTTACAGCGTCGACCCGCGCCGGGTGTATGTGACCGGTATTTCCGCCGGCGGAGCGATGACCTCGATCATGCTGGCCTGCTATTCCGATGTGTTCGCCGCCGGTGCGGTGCATGCCGGTGGCATGTACAAGGGCGCGACCACGGTATCGGGCAGCGCCTATGCGCTGCTGGCCGGCAGCATCTACTCACCTGACAGCAACGGGCGGCTGGCCTGGCAGTGTTCGGGATCGCCCTCGCCACGGCCACTGCCGGTGCTGGTATTCCATGGCAGCGCCGATACCACGGTGAACCCGGTGAACGGCCAGCAGGCGGTACGCCAGTTCCTGCAGACCAACGATCTGGCCGACGACGGCCTGGACAACGATTCGGTGGGCACCGCGCCAACCAGCGTCTTCAATGGGCAGGTGCCGGGCGGGCATGCCTATACGGTCTACAGCTACCAGTACGGTGGCCGCACGCTGATGCAGCACTACGTGGTGCAGGGCATGGGGCATGCGTGGAGCGGCAGCACGTCGGGGCTGCCGTTCACCGATCCGCAGGGACCGGATGCAACGCTGATCACCTGGTTGTTCCTGAGGGATCAGCAGCGTTGAGGGGACAGTGGTGCCGCTTATCCGAATCGAACGGATGACCTACTGTTTACAAGACAGTTGCTCTACCAACTGAGCTAAAGCGGCATGGGGTGCTGGGTGCTGCGCCGGCGGCGCCTGGCGCGGCCGGGACCCGATTCTAGCGCAGTCGCGTGCATTCCAGCGACCGCTGCTGTGCGGCACCGCTGCGCTGCTGCGCCTGCGCCGGTTCGCTGCCGGCGGCCAACTGCCCTTCCAGCCACCACTGCCCGGCTTCGCCACTGGCCACCAGGCGCGGCTGGAAGCCGGCGGCCTGCACGGCAGCCATGCGCCGTTCGGCGCCTTCGCGGTTGCGGTACTGGCCCAAGGCAATGGCATTGGCCTCTTCGCCCTGGCCGATGATGTAGTAGTCGCTCAGCCCGGCGGCAACGATGCGCTTGACCGTGGCCTGTGCGTCATCGCGGCTGGCTGCGGCAGGCAGCAGCACCCGGTAACGGGCACTGCCGCTGGCGGCCGGCTGTTCGCGCAGGCGGGCCGGCGCCAGCAAGGAACCGGCGCGGCCCTGCGCGGCCACGGCGGCGGCGCGGTCGGCAAACGGCCCCAGCGCGATGCAGCGTGGCGGCGCGGCCGGCGTTTCAGGCGCAGGCTTTTCCGGCGCGGGGGGGGCGGCGACCGGCGGGGTCGGTGCGGCGGGCTTGGCCACGGCGGCCAGCGGCGCGGCGGCGGTGGGCTGCGGCTGCGGCGTGGCGGTGGGCGCAACAACCGGTGCGTCGGCAGGCGCCAGCGCGGCGCCCGGCGCGGCTTCGCGCGCTACCAGCGCTTCGGTCGGCGCGGCGGCAGTCTGTGCCACGGCCACCGCGTCGGTGCCGCCGGGCAGCCAGCGCAGTTCGGCCACGCCGCTGGGCGGCGTTGGCGCAGGTGCGCGCGTGGGTTCGGTTCGCAGCAGCCACCAGCTGGCGACCCCCAGGTTGAGGATGGCCAGTACGACAATCAGGGCACGGGTCAGCATGCGCCGATACTAGCCTGCTGCCGGGTGCACCGCCCAGCGGGCCAGGCCATCGAGCACCAGCGACGGGTGGTAATCGGCGCCCGGCAGCAACGGCATCAGTGCCGGTGCGCCGCCGCCATGCACGAGCAGCGCCGGCGGCGTGCCCAGCAGCGCCTGTGCCTGCTGCGCACTGCGTTCGATAAGCGCAACCGCTGCGCCATCGCAGCCCGACGCCAGCGCATCGGCGGTGTCGTTGGCGAATTCGCTGTAGTCGCCGCCCGTGGCCGGCAACTGCACGGCCCGCGCATGCAGGGCTTCGCGCATGGTGGTGGGTGATGCGGAAATGCGCCCACCGTGGTGCTGGCCGTTGCCATCCAGCAGGTCCAGAGTAAGCGCGGTGCCTACGCCGACCACCAGCACCGGACGCTGCGCGCAGGCCGCTGCCAGCAGAGCCAGGAAGCGGTCCACGCCGAACTTTTCCGGCTTCGCATAGGCAATGCGCACGCCCGCGCATTCGGCGCTGGTGCGCACCACGCGCACTTCATCGAAGCGGCGCTGCAGCTGGTCAAGCATCGCAGCGGTGAGCGACGGTGCGGCCACGCTGGCAACGAAGGCGACGCGCCCGCTGGGCAGGCTGTGCTCGGGTTGCGCGGCCATGCCTTCGGCGCCGTGCGCCCAGGCCTGCACATCGCCGGCACGGTTGCCCTGCAGCGGCGCGAACTTGAAACGCGAATTGCCCAGATCGAACAACCAATCGCTCATGCCGCCCTCACGCTGACTTCGCCGGCGTGCAGCAGGCGCTCGCGGCCATCGATGCGCACGCGCAGGGCGCCATCGTCGGCCAGGCCCAGCGCGGTGCCGTACTGCCATTGGCCATCCAGTTCCACACGCACTTCCTGGCCGGCCAGCATGTCCAGCGCGGCATAGCGCGGCAGGAACGGCGCCAGACCATCGCGGTCGAAGGTTTCCAGCGCCGGCAGCAGGCGCGCCAGCACGGCGGCCACCACCTGGTTGCGGTCCACCACGGTGCCGGCCAGCGCATCCAGGTCCACCCACGGCTGGGTGATCTCCTCACCGAAGGCAGGCGGCATATGCACGTTGATGCCGATGCCGATGACCGCGCGCGCCGGGCCGGCGTACTCGCCACCGCCTTCGGCCAGCAGGCCGACCAGCTTGCGGCCGTCCACCAGCACATCGTTGGGCCACTTCAGCTGCGCCTGGGTGAAGCCCATATCGTGCAGCGCTTCGGCCACGGCCACGCCGGCCACCAGGCTCAACCCGGCCAGACGGCCCAGGCCGCCTTCGAACAGGCGCAGCACCGACAGGTAGACATGCGCGGCCAGCGGCGAAGCCCAGCTGCGGCCACGACGGCCGCGGCCACCGGTCTGGCGCTCGGCCAGCAGCACGCTGACCCCGCGCACTGGCGCGCTGCAGCGCAGCAATTCGGCGTTGGTGGAATCCACCGACCAGGCCACCTGCAGGTCGTGCAGCAGGGCCTGGGCATCGGCGGGCAGGCGGCTGCGGATGGCCTGGGGGTCGAGCAGCTCCAGCGCCCGGGTCAGGCCGTAGCCCTCGCCCGCGCGCCCCTGGATATCCACACCAGCGGCCCTAAGTCCTTGAATCCGCTTCCAAATGGCGGCCCGGGTCTGGCCCAGCTCACGGGCCAGGGCATCGCCGGACAGGCGACCGGCAGCGAGTTTGGCCAGCAGTTGGCGATCGTCCACGGCAGTTTCCGTCAGGTCAGGCAGGAATTATGCGGGAAAGGCCGGGCAGGCGCCCGCCGGGGGGCTTCCACGGCGGGGCCGGGTTCGGGCTATGATCGGGAACTCACCTCCCCTTAACGTGGATGTCGTCAATGCGCCGTTATGCCCATTGCCTGATCCTGCTGACGATGCCCTTCGCGGCGTCTGCAACGGCAGCGCTCGATGACAGCCGGGGTGCCTGTGTGTATTCGGCAGGGGATGCCGCTTCGCAGCGCGCGCCCAGCGCCGCCCCCACCAGCGCGGCGGCCAAGTCGGCGCCGGTACGCCCTGCGGCCAGCACCACCACCGGTGGCGGCGGCGATGACGATGTGCTGCCGCGCATCCGCGCACCGAAGTGGCACAGCTACCTGCCGGGCATGTTCCGCTGATCAGGTCGTTGTTGCAGTGGCTGCGGCTGCGGCCGACGCCGCGGCCGATCGAAGATGCCCATTGGGATGATGCCTGCCAGCGCGCGGCATGGCTGCGCGGCCTGGATGATGCGCGGCGCGCGCGCCTGCGCGTACTGGCCACGCGTTTCCTGCACGAAAAGACCCTGACCCCGGTGGGCGGGCTGCAGCTGCAGGTGGCCGACGGCGTGCTGCTGGCGGCGCTGTGCTGCCTGCCGCTGCTGGAATTTGGCGAGGTGGGGCTGCAGGGCTGGTCGCAGCTGATCATCTACCCCGATGCGTTCCGCGTGCACCGCAGCCACATGGATGCGGCCGGCGTGCTGCACGAATGGGATGACGAGCTGATTGGCGAAGCCTGGGACAGCGGTCCGCTGATCCTGTCGTGGGCCGATGTGCAGGCCGACCTGGCCGCGCCGCACGACGGCTTCTGCGTAGCCGTGCACGAGATGGTGCACAAGCTGGATGCGCTGGACGGGGCGATGGATGGCACCCCGCCGTTGCCGCGCGACTGGCAGCGCGATTGGGCAGCCACGTTCCAGCAGGCCTACGATGCCTTCTGCGCGCAGGTGGATGCGGGTGCGGAAACGTTGATCGACCCGTATGCGGCCGAGGCCCCGGAAGAGTTCTTCGCGGTGGCCAGTGAGTACCATTTTTCCGCGCCGGATCTGTTGGCCGAGGCACTGCCCGAGGTCGCCGCGCATCTGCGGCGGTTGTATGGTGCGCCGCCGGCGATGGTCGGGTGATTCATGTGTTCGCCGGGCAATGCCCGGCGGCGGGGATCACGGGCCCGGCGGCAGGCGTACTTCGAAGCGGGCGCCGCCCAGTTCGCTGGAACGGGCCACCAGCAGTTCGCCACGGTAATCCTTGATCAGGTCCTGCACGATCGACAGGCCGATGCCGTGGCCCTGCACGCGCTCATCGCCGCGCACGCCACGCTGCAGCACCTTGCCGATGTCATCCGGGGCGATGCCGGGGCCATCGTCGTCCACCGCCAGCAGCAGGCCGGCGCGGCGCGCGTTCGGCGCCGGCAACGGCTGGGCGGTCAGCAGCACGCGGCGCTTGGCCCACTTGAAGGCGTTTTCCAGCAGATTGCCCAGCAGTTCCTGCAGGTCGCCCGGTTCGCCGTGGAAGCGCGCCGCCGGGTCGATATCGAATTCGCACAGCACGCCCTTGGCGGCGTAGACCTTTTCCAGGCCACGCACGATCTCTTCGGCGTTGGGTTCGATCGGCAGCGGTGCAGAGAACAGCTTGTGCCCCGACGATGCCGCACGCGCAAGCTGGTAGGACACCAGGTTGTTCATACGCTGCAGCTGTACGTCCAGTTCCTCACGCAGCGCATTGTCGCCGGCACCACTGTCCATCTGCGTGCGCAGCACGGCAATGGGCGTCTTCAGGCTGTGCGCCAGATCGGCCAGGGTATTGCGCTGGCGCTCCAGGTTCTCGCGCTCACTTTCAATGAAGGCGTTGATGCTGTCGGTCAGCGGCTCCAGCTCGCGCGGGTGGCGTTCGCTCATGCGCTCGGTTTCGCCGCGCTGCACCTTGGTCAGCTCGGTGATCACCCGCCGCAGCGGGCGCAGGCTCCACTGCAGGATGACCGTCTGCAGCAGCAGCAGGATCAGGCCGATGCCGCCCAGGTAGAACCAGACGCGGCTGCGGAACACGCGCAGCTGCGCACCCAGCGCGCGCGAGTCTTCCATCACGTAGATGGTGTACGGGAATTCGGTGGCCGGGTCGGCGTCGGCGTCCCACACCAGGCCCAGCCCATAGCGGTACACCGAACCCTGGCTGCCATCGATCTGGATCATCGGCAGCGGGCCTTCGAACACTTCCTGGCGCGGCGCCAGCAGACCACCGCCCACGGTGGGCAGCATGGGGCCTTCGGCGGACATGGAATTGCCCTTGCCGTCAGGCATCACCACCTGCAGGTACAGACCACTGCCGGGCACGTCGAAGCGCGGATCCGGCGGCTGTTCGCGGATGTACAGCGAACGGTCGCGGGTGAAGTCGATGCCGGCCGCATAGGCGGTGGCGTAGTTCTTCAGGCGCTCACGCAGGTTCGCCTTCGCCGTATCGGCGAAGGCGGCGTCGAGCGCGTAACCGGCCAGGGCCAGGAACGCGACCAGGCCCACGGACGCGGCAAACGTCTGGCGCGCCTGCAGTGAGCGCGGCCGCCAGCGTCGGAAGAACCACAGACGGCCGGACATCATGCTATCGCCAGGGTGAGCCGGCTCAGCCCTCGTTGCGCGGAATGGCGAAACGGTAGCCGCGGCCGCGCACGGTCTCGATCGGCTTCAGTTCGCCGTCCGGGTCCAGCTTCTTGCGCAGGCGGCCGATGAACACTTCCAGCACGTTGGAGTCGCGGTCGAAATCCTGCTGGTAGATGTGTTCGGTGAGGTCGGCCTTGGAGACCAGTTCACCAGCATGCATCATCAGGTATTCCAGCACCTTGTACTCGTAGCTGGTCAGGTCCACGTTGCTGCCGCTCACGCTGACCGTCTGCGCGGCCAGGTCCAGGGCCACCGGGCCGCATTCCAGGGTGGGCTTGCTCCAGCCAGCGGCGCGGCGCAGCAGCGCGTTGACGCGGGCCAGCAGCTCTTCCACATGGAACGGCTTGACCAGGTAATCGTCGGCACCCTGCTTCAGGCCTTCGACCTTGTCCTGCCAGCTGGAACGGGCGGTCAGGATCAGGACCGGGAACTTCTTGCCTTCATCGCGCAGGGCCTTGATCAGCTCCATGCCCGACATCTTGGGCAGGCCCAGGTCGATGATGCCGACGTCGAACGGCACTTCGCGGCCCATATAGAGGCCTTCTTCGCCGTCCTGTGCTGCATCGACGGCAAAACCTTCGCGCTTGAGCCGGGCTGCCAGGGTCTCACGCAGCGGGGCTTCGTCTTCGACCAGAAGGATACGCATGAACTCTCCCTAGTGTGCTGGGTGTGGCCCGCAGGCCTGTGGGTACGGGGTGATGCGGCAACTATCCCTGTTCAGGGGTTATCGCCGCGTAGTGATGACATATCCGACCGCGGCGTGCGCGGCTGTGAACGTGCCGGGGCGGGGTCGTCCATGTAGCGGACCCGGCCCCGGTCGTCCATGTATTTCACCCGGTTGATGTCACGACCATCGAACGGCACCCGCTCGGCGCCCAGGATGTGGCCGCCGGTGGTGCGCTGCACCCGGCGCACGGCGTCGGACAACGAGCGTTCGTCGCCACGGCCACCGCGGTCGCTGCGGTCCATCATCTCCGCCCGCCCCTGGTCGCCGCGCAGCGGCTGTTGTGCCAGCGCCGAAGACAGCGGCGCAGCAGCCAGCACCACGAAGGTGGCCAGGGCAAAACGGCGGTGGAAGGGAGCGGAAGACATCGAAGCGATCCTAGCCGAGCACGGCAATTTGTTCAAAAGTCGTAAATCCGGGGATCGGGCGCCAGGCCCGACCTTTACAAATCTTTTGCAAATTCTTGGTTTTGCGCAGTGAATCCGGTCTGAACTTTTCCGGGACCGCCCCCGCTTTGTTCATCTAAGTGAACATTCGGGACGAATCAACTGCGCTTGTCAAGTCAGGAATGTGACTGGAATCACGCTGCGGCGCGGTCGGCCTCGCGCTCGGTCACCGCCAGCGCCTGCTCGATCAGCGCCCAGTCGGCGCCGGGGCGGTGGGCGCCCTCGCTCAGCACTTGGCGGAACGCGCGGCCACCGGCCTGGCCGTGGAACAGGCCCAGCAGGTGGCGGGTGATGTGCTTCAACGCCAGGCCTTCGTCCAGGCGGGCCTGCACGTAGGGGCGCAGCGCGCGCAGCAGTTCGCCACGCGGGCGCAGCGGCGCGCCGGTGTGCAGCGCCTCCAGCTGATGCAGCAGGTAGGGATCGTGGTAGGCCGCGCGGCCCAGCATCACGCCATCAACGTGTGCGGCCTGGGCCTGCACCGCGTCCACCGTTGCCAGCCCGCCGTTGATGACTACCGGCAGCGCCGGGCGCTCCTGCTTCAGGCGGTAGGCCCAGTCGTACTTCAGCGGCGGCACTTCGCGGTTTTCCTTCGGCGAAAGGCCCTTCAACCAGGCGTTGCGCGCGTGCACCACCACCATGGCCGCACCGGCCTGCACCTGGCGATCGACAAACGCGGCGAACACCGCGTAATCGTTGTCCTCGTCCACGCCCAGCCGGCACTTCACCGTCACCGGAATGTCCACCGCCGCGACCATGGCCGCCACGCACTCGGCCACCAGCTCCGGTTCGCGCATCAGGCAGGCACCGAAACGGCCGGCCTGCACGCGGTCGGACGGGCAGCCGCAGTTGAGGTTCACTTCGTCGTAGCCCCAGTCGGCGGCGATGCGCGCGGCCTGCGCCAGCAGGGCCGGGTCGCTGCCGCCCAACTGCAGGGCCAGCGGCTGTTCGCTGCCGTCGAAGCCGAGCAGGCGCTCACGATCGCCGTGGATGACGGCGTTGGCGTGCACCATTTCCGTGTACAGCCGCGCGCCGGGCGCCAGCACGCGGTGGAACACGCGGCAATGGCGATCGGTCCAGTCCATCATGGGGGCAACGGACAGGCGGATGTCACTCAAATTCAACGATTTCATATACTTACCATCAATACTGGCACCCGGAAGCGCCTCAAATTTCCCGATACTTCCCGTGTTTTCCCGCTCGTCTGCACCATTGGTGTGCCAGGCACGCCTTGGCACAGCACGGGCTGGCACACCGATGGCGACACCGCAGAACCGCACAGGCCGGTGACGCGCTATGGTGCGCCGCAAGGGCCACAAAGGCCAAACCTGGACCTTCCCTACCAAGACGGCCGCCAAGACCTGGGCGGACCGCGTGGAGCGGGAACGCGCCTGCAGGAGAGCCTTTGCCACATCCCGGCCAGGCAGCGCATCGGCGGCGACCACATTCCGGCAAAGGGTCATTATCCCTGCTTGTTCGCCCGCAACCATGAACGTCGCGCTGGGCTACCTGTCGGAGCTGCTGAAACGGGCTGCCCACAAGAAAGGCGCGAAGCTGCTTACGGACCCCGTCCCCGAGGCTCGGCCCGAGTCGTTGCACCGCGCGGTACTGCAACCTGAGAAATCGCCCGAGGACTCTGTAGAGCCAATTGCTTGAGTGCCCAGTGTCGCGTCTGAGTCTTCAGCGCACCGCCCAGCTCAGTAGCATGCGCGCCCTCAAAGAGGGCATCGCATGGAACGGGACCGGTACTACTCGCTGCAGATCCTGCGCGGCCTGGCGGCCATGGCCGTTGTGGCTTTTTGTTTGAGGGTGGTCGAGATCCAGTATCTGCCGGGGCCAGCGCTGCTTGACAGAATTGCCCTGTACGCCGATGCCGGCGCGGATCTCTTTTTCGTACTTTCCGGCTTCGTCCTGACCACAATCACCGCCGGCCACCGTCAGAGGGAAACGGCGGCCGATGCACTCAGACATATCCACCTTGACTTGATGAATTTCGTCTGTTCTTGCGCGAAAAATGCTCAACATGGTTAGATCGTGTCTCATGGATGGACACAAGAGACTCGTTGTGGACATGTCACTCAGGAAGCCACGCCAACCTGCATTCAATGCAATGGCAATGGCAGCTCTCTTCGTCATCACCCTTCCCGCATGCTCAGGAGCAAGGATGAATCCGGTTTATCCGCAATCGATGGTCGAGCCCATCAGCGTTCAAGTGCGCTCAGCAACCGAGATCGCACTGCGTTACAAGGTCCGGCCTGAAAGCAGCCACTACTCCGGCGGCGTGGATTACGAACGCGTCGGCGACACGTTACGCGTGGTCATTGGACGCTGCGCAGTGGGTGCCCCCTGCGAACCCATGGCCAGATCGGTGATCCCACTGGATGACACGTGGCAGGCGGAAGTACACCTCCCCTACGATGGATCACGGGATGGATCACGGGTGGTCGTTGTGCATTCCGACGGTGAGAAACAGGTCTATCCCTGATCACCGTGCACACGCAGGAGGATACGGATGTCTGATCAAGAGAAGCAGCCCCAAGAGCGCGTGGTACTGGGCATCCATACGAACACGAAGCCCGGTGCGCCCCTGATTGATGGGCACGCCTGGCTCACCATCACCCGTGACGGCAAGACCGAGGCCTACGGGCTGTGGCCCGCAAACCATCCGCGCTTCGGCAAGGAGACGACGCCGCCCGCCACCGACATCCGTCGCGGCATCGAGAACAACTTCGACGCAACGGCAAGCCGATATTACGCTTTGTCCTCCGAACAGTTGCGCGAGTTCGAGGCAGCATCGCGTGAAAAGGTAACCTGGGGTTATTCGAATACCTGTGCATCATGCGCCAGCGATACGGTGTATCGCGTTACCGGCGAACGCGTGATCGCGTCCGAGATTGGTGGGCTGACCGACACCCCACGGGAAATCCGCGAAAGCATCGACGCACTTGAGCGACAGCAGAACACGTCCCGCGATGCCCCCCGTGAACCTGTCGACGCACCGAAGGAACGTGGCTCGTCATCCAGCTCACTTTCCATGGAAGGAGATCGGGAGATGCTGCAGTCCATCCGCAAGGGCGTTGCTGGTATCGACCAGCAGCACGGCCGTGAGTTTGATCCAACCAGCGAACGCCTCTCCGCCAGTCTGCTGGCAACGGCCAAGAGCAACGGCCTGGAACGCGTCGATCACGTCGTGCTGGGTAATCCGCCTACCAACGGCTCTGGGCAGCGCATGTTCGTCGTGCAGGGCGAGCTCGACAACCCGGCACATCAGCGCGCATCGGTTGCGATCAGCGAAGCGATCAACACACCCGTGGAGCAGTCGCTCGCCAAGGCCGAGCAGATTTCGCAGGTACAGCAACAGATTGCCCAGCAAGACCACGCCCAAGAGCAGACGCGAGCCGCGATGCGCATGGGGTAGGAGTAGTCCACCGCTCATGCAGATGGCCATCCTTTCCCTGCTTTCTGCGATTACGGCAGCAGCCTGGTTCGCGGCGCCGGCCGATGGCGGCCAATGGCCGGCGCCAACCGGCCGTGTCCAGCATTCGCTGCGGGCCCCTCTGCCCTACTGCGCGCGACCCTTCACCTGCTCCTGCTGCTGGTCCGGTGTGCGCTGGTTGAACTGGCTGTCCAGTTCCGCGCTCTGCCGGGTGCTGGCTTCCACCGACTGGGAAACGGCCTGCTGGCGGTCCACGAAGGCGCGCTGTGCGGCCGGGTCGCCCAATGCGCCCTGCACCGCGAACAGGCCGCTGCCATCGGGGCGCGCGACCACATGGTCGATCTGGCGCATGCCGGCCACCTTGCTCTCGTAGGCCAGCTGGCCGGCGGCGCGTTCGGTTTCCTGTGCGCTGCCAAACAGCGGGCACAGCCCGGCCTGGGCGCGTTGCTGCTGCAGCGCCTGCAACTTTTCCAGGGCCTGGCTGAAACGCGGGTTCTCGGCATGGCCAGCGTCGCGCATGCTGGGCGCGGCCGCCGCACTGGCAGGTTCGGTACGTGCCGGTTCGCTGCGCGCCGGATCGGTGGCGGCGTGCGCCCCCGCCTTCACCGCAGCCGGGTCGGCCAGGCGGGCCAGGGTCAGGCGCCCTGCCTTGCCGTCGTCGTCCAGGCCGTTGCTAGCCTGGAACTGCTTCACCGCCGCCAGGGTGTCCTTGCCGAAGATGCCATCCACGCCCAGTGCCGTGCCGTCGGCCGCGGTGTAGCCCAGCGCCGCCAGCTTGCCCTGCAGCGCCTTGACCTCATCGCCGCGCTCGCCCTTCACCAGCATGCCGTCGGCCATCGGCGCCGGCGCTGCGCTGCGTGCGGCCTGCGCGGCGTCGGGGCCCTGCGCATGCACCTTGCCGCCCAGGGTGATACGGTCGTTGAGCATGTCGCCCAGGTAGCGGCGGAACTGCTCGGGTTCCACTTCGATGTGCGCGTGCACGGCCTTGGTGCCTGCGTTCGACTGCTTCACCAGCGGCGCGCCGTATTCGACGAAGTCGCCGTTCTTGTACGGCGAGGAACCCACTGCGCCGTGCAGCACCTGGCCAACCAGTTCGCGCCGTGGATCGCCGGCGGGGTGGCTGTAGATGGCGATGCCGTTGGTCGGGTCCTTCAGGAACTGCACGTAACCGGCCACCGGCGTGGGGATCATCACGTCGCGGTTGGCCAGGCGGTCGGTCAGGATCAGGTCCTTGCGCACCAGCGGAATGCCGTTCCTGTCGCCGCTGGTGCGGATGTTCTCCATTTCGCCTTCCACCATGCCCGACTGGCGGTCGGCCTTGCTGGCATCGCCGGTACGCACGGCTTCGGCATTGGTGTTGGGATGGTGGATCTTCAGCAGGCGATAGGCCGCCTCCCCGCTCATGCCATGGTCCAGCGTGCGATTGCTGGTGACATTGCCGTACGGCTCGACCACCGTGATGCGGCCGCCCCCAGGGGCAGCGGCCACAGCAGCAGGGGCCGGTGCCTGCGCGTGGCTGCGCTCGGCCGCCGGCGCACGCGCCTGCGTTCCCGCGCCCAGCGCGGCCAGCGTATCGCGGCCGGCCTTGCCATCTTCCTCAAGCCCGTGCGCCTTCTGGAACTGGCGCACCGCATGTTCGGTGTTGCCGCCGAAATCGCCATCGGGGTTCAGCGCCTTGCCGTCCTTGCCGGTGTAGCCGGCCTGCGCCAGCTTCTGCTGCAGGGCCTGCACTTCGGCACCACGCTCGCCCTGCACCAGCACGCCGTCGGCCATGGCTGCGCGCGCGGCATGGCCGCCACGTGGGCGATGCAGCGGCTCGCCGAACGCCTGCTCGTAGGTCTTGCCCTGGTAGTCCTGCGGGTGGCGATTGACCTGCTCGTACCGCGCCAGCCCGACCAGATCCGCCTTTTCATTGAGCGTGCGTTCGCGCAGCGCAGGCCATTGCGTGGGTGAGCTTTCGAAGTGCCTCTGCACGTTGTCGTGCTTGTAGTCCTGCACCGCGCGCACGATCTGTTCGTCGCTCAGCTCGGACAGCTTGTAATCGGCGCCATAGGCCGCCTTCAGGCCGTTGACGAACACACCGCGTGTCATGTTGCGGTACTGCACCGAGGTGCTCCACAGGGCGTCCTGCACCGCCGGGCCACGGCCCTGCAGATCCACGCCCGCGTCCTTCAGGCGACCCAGCTGCTTGTCGTAGTACTGGTGCTGGATGAAGTCGTGCTGGTCACTGGCGAAGGCCCCCTTGTCGCGCTCGGCGACCTCTTTCCAGCGATCGTTGAAGGCCTGGGTGGCCGGCGTCAGGCCACGGAACTCGGCACCGTAGCGCGAGCCCGCCAGGTATTCGTCCACCCCGCCCACCGCGCTTGCGAACTGGTAGGTGCCATAGGACACGCCGCCGTGGTCGCCCCTGCCGGAGGAAATCCAGCCGGGCCCGCGATTGCTGGTTTCATAGCTGGCAGAGGTCTGGCCGCGATGCCAGCCGTCGATCGCCTTCTTTGCGTCGGTCACCACGTCCATGCTGCAGGTCTCCTTACGGTAAGCGGTTCGATGGGATCAGCTCAGGGCTGGTGGGTCGCAGCGTTCAACTGGTCCACGCGGTTGGCCACGCGGTTGATGCGGCAGGACTGTGCGTCCAGCATCTGGCCCTGGCCGTCGGTACGCGGGTCCCAGCTGCAGTGGCGATCGGTGTCGGACCACCAGGCGGCCTGCGCGTCCATCCAGTCGTCTTTTTCCTTGCTGTCCGGGCTGGCCACCTTCGTTGCAACGATCTGCGCCAACCGGTCTTCCTGGTAGCGCAGTTCTTCATCGCCGCAGGCCTGCAGGGCGGGCGTCACGCCGTCGGAGGCATCCACGCAGGCGGTGTACTGCGGACGCAGCGTGGCCTTGTTGTACGAGTCATCCGGGCGCGCGGCCGGGAAGTCATCATCATCGGCATCCGCCGACGTGGTGGTGCCGGGTGCAGCGGGCGCTGACTGCGGGGCCGTGGCGGGTGCGCTGGTTGTCGCAGCCGCGGCCACGGGGGCAGCCGGCACGGCCGCGTCCGCACTGGTGTCCTTGCACGCGGCCAGGCCCGTGCCGACCGCCAGGACGAGCACGAGCGCACCGGCATTGGCGGACAGCGCGCGACCGATGAACGGGAAAAGCGTCATTGCCTTCATTGCTCATTTCTCCTTGAAAACGGAATCACTGAAGACCCGGTGCCAGCGTGTGCGCCTGCAGCTCGACAGCACGGTTGGCGTATCGATTGATGCGGCACGACTGCGCGTCCAGCAGCGCACCCACATGGTCACTGATGGGTGCGCAGCGCTTGTCGGTGTCTTTGGCCCAATAGGCCTGCTCGTTCATCCAGCGGTCCTTGGCCAGGCTGTGCGGGCTGGCCATCAGGCGCGCCACCTGCAGGTCCAACTGCTTCTGTTGGTACGAAAACTCGGCGGCATCGCACGCCTCGAGCGTGTCATCCCTGCCTCGGGCATCCTGCACACAGCGGGTGTGCTGCGGGCGCAGCGAGGCCTGGGTGAAGGAGGTATCGCGTGGGCGAAGATGCGCCAGCAGGGCATCGGCGCGATAGGCCACGCGGGACAGCCGGCACTCCTGCGCGGCCTGCAGCGCATCCACTGCGGCGTTGGCGGCCGCGGTGCAATAGTGGTCGGTATCGCGGCGCCACGCCGCTTCGGTGGCCGCGAAGGCCGCTCTGGCTCCGTCATCCAGCCCCGCCACGAGGGTGCCGGTCGCCTCCTGCAGATGCTTCTGATGGTAGGCCAGTTCTTGCCTGCCACAGGCCTGCAGGGTGCCCGCGTCCTGCACGCCTTCCACGCAGCGGAAGTAGGCCGGCCGCAGGCGCCCCGTGCTGTAGGACGCATCGGGATACCGGGCGGCGGCGGGGGCCTGCGCGGCGGGCGTCGCGGACGCTGCAGCCGACGCCGTGGGCGCAGCGGGTTGGCAGGCGGCCAGGGCCGTGCACAGCAGCAACGCCACCCAGCGGTGGCCAGCAGGGGGTATGGAATGGCCCGTTGCCTGCATCACGTGCGTCTCCATGCGAGTGGCCGGCAGGGGCCGGCCCAGGCGGGGCCGTCCATCGGCCCCTTCACCCGGCCATGCTAAGACAGCCCCGGCGGCCGGTGCCTGACTGGATTCATGTTGCGTGAAGGCCGTCGCAGAAGCCTGCCCAAGCGGAAACCGGTCACAGGTGTCGCGTGTCGTTGACGACGGCGGGATATCGACGCCGATATAGTCCAGCGCTCGCAATGGATTGGATGCGTGGAGCAGATGATGCAGCACAAGCGTATGAGCATGCCCCTGGCCCTGCTGGCCATGGCCGCCCTGGCCATCGGCACGGCAAGCGCGGCACCGGCCGCCACCGCCCTGAGCCCGACCTTCAGCGCCTGCCGCGACAGCGCGCAGGGTGCGATTGAACAGGCGGCGTGCCTGTCGGCGGAAAGCACCCGCCAGGACCAGCGCTTGAACCAGGCCTACACGCAGCTGCAGGCCCGCCTGAGCGGCGACAAGCGCACCAGGCTGGTGAATGCACAGCGCGCATGGCTGCAGTCGCGCAGCCGCGACAGCGAGCTGGATACCGCGCTGTATGACAACTCGCAGGTGGGCAACCTGCAGGGTGGGCTGGACGATGTGCTGCGCCTGAGCGCGCGTGCCGACCAGCTGCAGAAGTACCTGCAACTGCTGGACTGAGCCGGCAGGGGCCGGGCGCCCACTGCAACGCCCGGCCTTCAATCCCTCAGCGTGCCCGCAGAGGCCCGGACTCGCCCGCGCGCGCGCGCCCGTGCCACTCGTAGTGGGTCTGCTTCCAGCGGCCACCCTCGGTCGCCACCCACTGCACGGTCCAGGTTTCGACCTGCCCCCCCGGCCGTTCATGGGTCAGCGTGACCTGCTCGCCAGGCGCACCCGACGCGGGCAGCGGAAACCGCGCGCCTTCCACCCACCGTGCCGTGTAGGTCGCCCCATCCTGGCGCTGGCGCAGGGTCAGCGTTTCCGGGTCCATCATGCGGCGATTGGCGTCGGGCACACGGTCCAGCCAGTCAAGAATCGCCTTCGCCTCGGGCGTTCCCGCACGATGGTGGGAAACGTGTTCGACGATGGTGGTCGTGATGGCGGCGTCGGGCGCGGCGGCAACCGTGGCCGGCAGTGCGGCCAGGCCGAGGGCCAACAGCAGTGGCAACGAACCGGCGTATACCTTGCGTGCAGTCATGGGTCGTCCTTGAGCGTGTGCGTGATGGCACAGACCGATCATGGCCCGAGCAGCGGCGGGTTTCAATCAGGAAGGTTGCAGGTTCCCGCCGCCCGGGCTGCGGTCAGTGCGCGCCGCCGCGACCGCCCACCTGTTCGATCAGGGTCTGGCTGGCGGCATTGAGGCCCACCACCGTCACCTGCGCGCCATGCGCGGCCAGCTTTTCCTGCGCGCGTTCCAGCGCCGCCACCGCGGTCAGATCCCACAGGTGGGCCTCGCGCAGGTCGATCTGCACCTTCGGCGCAACGTGCTGGTAATCGAAGGCCGCGCCCAGCTGGCCGGCCGAGGCGAAGAACACTTGGCCGCGCACCCGGTAGACCTGTTCGTCGCCCACGGTTTCGTGCTGCACGTCCAGCATGCGGCCGACCTTGCGTGCGAAGAACAGCGCCGACAGCAGCACGCCGCTGATCACGCCCTTGGCCAGGTCATGCGTGGCCACGGTGACCACCACGGTGAGCAGCATCACCGCCGACGAACTGCGCGGATGGGTGCGCAGGTCGCGCAGCGAGCGCCAGCTGAAGGTGCCGATGCTGACCATGATCATCACCGCCACCAGCGCGGCCATCGGAATCTGCCGCACCAGATCGCTGCCGTACACCACCAGCAGCAGCAACAGCACGCCGGCCACCAGGCACGACAAACGGCCGCGCCCGCCCGAGGTCACGTTGATGACCGACTGGCCGATCATCGCGCAGCCGGCCATGCCGCCGAGGAAACCGGTGAGCGTGTTGGCCACGCCCTGGCCGACGCATTCGCGGTTGCGCTCGCTGGGCGTTTCGGTGATGTCCTCGACGATCTGCAGGGTCATCATCGATTCCAGCAGCCCGACCACCGCCAGGGTGGCCGACACCGGCAGCAGGATGCGCAGGGTTTCCCAGGTGAAGGGCACATCGGGCATGAGGAAGTGCGGCAGGCTGTCGGGCAGCTGGCCCATGTCGCCCACGCTGCGCACGTCGATGCCGAAGCCGATGACCGCTGCGGTAAGCACCACGATCGCCACCAGCGGCGAGGGCACCGCGCGGGTGATGTGCGGCAGCAGGTAGATGATGGCCAGCGCCGCGGCGCACAGCACGTACACGGTGGGGCCACGACCGATCAGTTCCGGCATCTGCGCCAGGAAGATCAGGATGGCCAGTGCGTTGACGAAGCCGGTGATGACCGAGCGCGATACGAAGCGCATCAGCGAGCCCAGCTTGAACACGCCGGCCAGCACCTGCAGCAGGCCGGCCAGGATGCTGGCGGCGAACAGGTACTGCAGGCCGTGGTCCTTCACCAGATCGACCATGACCAGGGCCATGGCGCCGGTGGCGGCGGAGATCATGCCCGGGCGACCACCGGCAATGGCGGTGACCACGGCGATGGAGAACGCCGCGTACAGGCCCACCTTGGGGTCGACGCCGGCAATGAGCGAGAAAGCGATGGCCTCGGGAATCAGGGCCAGGGCGACGACCATGCCGGACAGCAGGTCACCACGGATGTTGCCGAGCCATTGCTGGCGCAGGGGATAGGACGTTTGCATGGGAAAACTCCGCGCGCACGCGGGCGTGGCCACGTGGCGCTGTCGATCGGGAGCGGTCAATCACAACCAGTCAATCACAACCAGTCAATCACTGGCAGTCGACCAACGGTCGACTCTACCGGGGGTCGGTACGTGGGAGGGGCGCAGTCTACGGGAAGCGGCCCGGCGGGGATAGCGCGGGCATGGCCCGGCTCTACAATGGAAGCATGGCCGCCGATCGCCCCCGTTTCTTCGATCCCAGCAGTGAACAGGGCGTGCTGCGCCTGTCCATCGCCGCCTCGCTGCTGCTGGCCGCCGCCGCCGTGGTGTTCGGGCTGCTGGCCAATTCCTCGCTGATCATCTTCGACGGCATCTACGGCCTGATCGACGTGGTGATGACCTGGCTGTCACTGCTGGTGACCCGGCTGATCGCCCTGTCCACCAATACCGATGCGCTGCAGTCGCGGTTGAACCAGCGCTTCACCATGGGTTTCTGGCACCTGGAGCCGATCGTGCTGGGGGTCAGCGGCACGCTGATGATCGGCGCGGCGCTGTATGCACTGGTCAATGCGGTGGATGCGCTGATGTCCGGTGGGCGGCATATCGCGCTGGGCCCGGCCATCATCTTCGCCGGCCTGTCCATCGTGGCCGAGGGCACGCTGGCGTGGTTCATCGTGCGCGCCAACCGCCGCATCGGCTCGGAATTCATTGCGCTGGACGCAAAGAACTGGGTGATCGCCGCCAGCATGTCGGCCTGCTACCTGGTCGCGTTTCTGGGCGGTGTGCTGGTACGCGGCACCTCGCTGGCGTGGGTGGGGCCGTATATCGACCCGGCCATCCTGGCCTTCGTCTGCGTGCTGGTGATGATCGCCCCGCTGGGCACGGTACGCCGGGCGCTGGCCGGCATCCTGCTGGTCACCCCGCCGGAGCTGCAGGCGCACGTGGATGCAGTGGCGCGCGATGTGGTGGCCCGGCATGGCTTCGTCGAACACCGCAGCTACGTGGCCCAGGTGGGGCGTGGCGAGCAGATCGAGCTGTTCTTCGTGGTGCGCGAGGACGACCCGCCGCGGGCGCTGCTGGAATGGGACCGGCTGCGTGACGAGATCGGCGATGCGCTGGGCGATGCCTCGCCGGACCGCTGGCTGACCATCATGTTCACCACCGACCGCGAATGGACGATCTAGCACCACCGGACGATTCATCAATATTTAAGGACGATCTGTCACCCATCGTCCATGAAAAGCGGGCAAAGTAGCTCCATCGAAACACCCACCCACTGACCAGGAGCATCCCATGTCCATCGAAAAGGTTCTGTACACCGCCCAGGCCACCTCCACCGGCGGCCGTGAAGGCCGTTCGGTCTCATCCGACAACGTGCTGGACATCCAGCTGTCCACCCCGCGCGAGCTGGGCGGCGCCGGCGGCCCGGGCACCAACCCGGAGCAGCTGTTCGCAGCCGGCTACTCGGCCTGCTTCCTGGGCGCGCTGAAGTTCGTGGCCGGCCAGGCCAAGGTCGCCCTGCCCGCCGACACCACCGTGACCGGCAAGGTCGGTATCGGCCAGATCCCGACCGGTTTCGGCATTGAAGCCGAACTGACCATCAACGTGCCGGGCGTGCCGCGCGAGCAGGTGGAAGAACTGGTGCAGAAGGCCCACATCGTCTGCCCGTACTCCAACGCCACCCGCGGCAACATCGACGTGACCCTGATCGTTGCCTGATGCAGCCAAGGGGTCGGTGGGGTCGGATCCCTTTGCCAACTGGCAAAGGGCTCTGACTCCACTGCCTCCCCTGCACAGGATCGGGGTCAGAGCCCTTTCGCTGTGCGAAAGGGATCCGACCCCAAAAAAATGGGCGGATGCCGGTCGAAACCGGGCATCCGCCCATCCCACCTCGGGTGGGCCCCGGCACAGGGCCGGGGACGCATTCGCTTATTTATCGCTGGTAATGAGCTGCACCACGCTGGAGAAATCCAGCTTGCCGCGGCCGGCCTGGTGGTTCATCGAGTACAGGTTGCGGGCCACTTCGCCCAGCGGGATCGAGGCGCCAACGCTCATCGCCGCTTCCACGGCCAGGCCCATGTCCTTCAGCATCAGGTCGCTGCCGAAGCCGCCGCTGTAACCGCGCGACGCCGGCGCATTTTCCAGCACGCCCGGCCACGGGTTGCACACTTCGGTGGCCCAGCTGCGGCCGGTGCTGACCGCCATCATCTGCGACAGCACCTTCGGGTCCAGACCGTGCGCCACGCCCAGCGCAATAGCTTCGCCGGTCACCGCCATGATCACGCCCAGCGCCATGTTGTTGCACAGCTTGGCGACCTGGCCGGCACCGCTGGCGCCCACGTGGAAGATGTTCTTGCCCATCGCCTGCAGCACCGGGCGGGCGCGCTCCAGCGCGTCCTCTTCGCCACCGACGATGAAGGTAAGGGTGCCGGCCTGGGCACCGGCGGTACCGCCGGAAACCGGCGCATCGATCATCTGCAGGCCGCGTGCGGCGGCGGCTTCGGACACCTTGCGCGCACTGGCCGGGGCGATCGTGCTGCAGTCGATGACCAGCGCGCCGGCCGGAATGGCGGCCAGGATGCCATCGTCACCCAGGTACACGCCCTCGACATGGCGGCTGGCCGGCAGCATCGAGATCACGACCTCGGCATCGGCCAGGGTCTCGCGCGCCGACGCGGCGGCACTGGCACCGGCATCGACCGCCGCCTGCACGGCGGCCGGCACCAGATCGAATACGCGTACGCTGTGGCCGTTCTTGACCAGGTTGGCGGCCATCGGGCCCCCCATGTTGCCCAACCCGATGAATGCAATGCGGCTCATGCAAGGCTCCTTTCAGCCATAGGGGTACCCAGGTCGGCCAGCGGATGCGCGGCGTCGGCCCAGGGGGAAACGAAGAAGGTGTCGGCCCAGGCGGTGGTGGCCTCGGCCAGGGTGGCCGGGTTCCACTGCGGGTTGCGGTCCTTGTCGATCAGCAGCGCGCGGATGCCTTCGGCGAAATCGCCATGGGCGGCGCAGTGCAGTGCGGTGATGTATTCCAGGCGATAGACGCTGGCCAGGTCCTGGCCGGCGCTGTGCCGCTGCAGTTCGAAGGCCAGCCGCGCCGAACCGGGTGCACCGGCGGCGAGCGTCTTCTGCGCCGTCTGCAACCAGGCATCGTCGGTCTGCAGCGTGCTGATGCGATTGATGATCACGAGCAGATCATCGCCTTCGCACAGCGCATCGACCGTCGCGGCATTGGCCAGCAGCGGGCCGGTGGCGGCATCGCTGGCATGCGACTGCAGCAGCTGGCTCAGGCGTTCGTGGTTGTGTGCGGCATCGCTCGACCATGCCACCTGCAGCAGCGCGTCGAACACCGCACTGCGACGCTCCTCGGCCACGTGCAGATCGGCCAGGCCGGCATAGATGGCATCGCCCGGGTTCAACAGCGCACCGGTCAGGGCCAGGAACAGGCCGGCCCTGCCCGGCACGCGCGGCAGCAGCCAGCTGCCACCCACATCGGGGAACAGGCCCACGGTGATTTCCGGGAAGGCCAGCTTGGATCGCTCGCTGACCACGCGGTGGCTGGCGCCGGACATCAGGCCGATGCCCCCGCCCATCACGATGCCATGGCCCCAGCACAGGATCGGCTTGGGATAGGTGTGGATGAGGTAATCGACGCGGTATTCGACGTCGAAGAATTCGGCGGCGTAGGCGTTGTCGCGGATATCGCGGTGGCCGGCGTCGCGGAAGGCGACCATGGCCTTGTGCAGGCTGTGCAGGTCACCACCGGCGCAGAAGGCCTTTTCGCCAGCGCCCTGCAGCACCACCATCGCGATACTGTCATCCTCGGCCCAGGCGTTGAGCTGCTTCAGCAGCAGGTGCGCCATCGGCAGCGAGAAGCCGTTGAGCGTGCGCGGCGCGTTCAGCGTGGCGATGCCGATGCGCGTGCCGTTGCCGGCCACGCGCGCTTCGAACAGCACCGGTGCTTCGTCGGCAACGGTGTCGGTGCTCATGCGTTCTTCCACTGCGCGGCGCGCTTTTCCAGGAAGGCGGTAACGCCCTCGACCTGGTCCGCCGTGTCGAACAGGTCGACGAAGGCTTCGCGCTCGGCCACCAGTGCCGCGGCGTGGGTGCCGGTGCGGGTGGACTGCACCAGGGTCTTGCAGGCGGCGATGCTGGTCGGGCTCTGCTTGCCGGCCTTCTTCGCCCATTCCAGCGCCAATGCCTTGGATTCGCCCTTGCCGACCTTTTCTTCGGCCAGGCCAATGCGCAGTGCGGTGTCGGCGTTGATGCGTTCGCCCAGCAGGATCATGCGCTTGGCCCAGCCCTCGCCGACCAGGCGCGGCAGGTTCTGGGTGCCACCAGCGCACGGCAGCAGGCCGACGGTGGCCTCCGGCAGTGCGACCTGGGCGTGGTCTTCGATGATGCGCAGATCGCAGGCCAGCGCGCATTCCAGGCCGCCGCCCATGGCGTAGCCGTTGATGGCAGCGATGGACACGCCACGGAAGGCCGACAGCGCTTCGAAGGCTTCGCCAAAACGACGCGCGGCTTCGCGTGCAGCGGCCTTGTCGCCCGATGCGAACTGGTTGAGGTCGGCGCCGGCGGAGAAGAACTTCTCGCCGTCACCGGTGATCACTAGGGCGTAGATGTCGCGGTCTGCGTTGAGCGCGCCCACCAGGTCGCGCAGCGCAGCCAGGCTGTGCACGGTCCAGGTGTGCGCCGGCGGGTTGTGCAGGGTCACCACCGCGGTGTGGCCGTCTGCCTCGACCTTCAGGCCCACGTGTTCCTGGGTACGCCAATCCTTCATCGCAGTTCCTCTTCGGTGTTGAGCAGGTGGCGGGCCACGATCACCCGCATGATCTCGTTGGTGCCTTCCAGGATCTGGTGCACGCGGCTGTCGCGCAGCAGGCGCTCGATCGGGTATTCGCGGATGTAGCCGTAGCCGCCGTGGATCTGCAGCGCTTCGTTGCAGATCCTGAAACCGGCATCGGTGGCGAAGCGCTTGGCCATCGCACACCACACGTTGGCATCGCTGGCGCCGGCATCGAGCTTGCGCGCGGCCGAATGCACCATCTGCCGCGCGGCCACCAGTTCAATGGCCATGTCGGCCAGCTTGAACTGCAGGGCCTGGAAGTCGGCCAGCGCCTTGCCGAACTGGCGGCGCTCGCCCATGTAGCGGCGTGCGGCATCCAGCGCGCCCTGCGCCGCACCCAGCGAGCAGGCGGCGATGTTGATGCGGCCGCCGTCCAGCCCCTTCATCGCCAGCTTGAAGCCGCCGCCCTCCTCTCCCAGAAGGTGGCTGACCGGCACGCGCACGTTTTCGAAGGTGATGCCGCGGGTGGGCTGGCTGTTCCAGCCCATCTTCTCTTCCTTGCGGCCATAGCTGATGCCCGGCAGGTCGGCCGGCACCGCGATGGCACTGACGCCGCCGGCACCGGCACCGCCGGTACGCGCCATCACCACCAGCAGTTCGGTGGCACCGGCGCCTGAAATGAAGGCCTTGGAACCGTTCAGCACATAGTCGTCGCCATCGCGCACCGCCGTGGTCTTCAGCGAGGCGGCGTCGGAGCCGGCGCCCGGCTCGGTCAGGCAGTACGAGGCCAGCTTGCTGCCCGACGACAGATCGGTGCCCCACGCGTCGCGCAGTGCGTCCTGGCCCCACTTGGACACCATCCACGAGGCCATGTTGTGGATGCTGATGTACGCCGCGGTCGACGGATCGACGTTGGCGAGCTCCTCGATGACGACGGCGGCGTCCAGACGGCTGAGGCCGCTGCCGCCCACTTCCGGGTCCATGTACAGACCGCAGAAGCCCAGTTCACCGGCCTTGGCGATCGCCTCGCGCGGAAAGATGCCCTCCGCATCCCATCGCGCGGCGTGCGGCGCCAGTTCGGCCTGTGCGAAGTCACGCGCGGCTTCGCGGTACGCCTGCTGCGCTTCTTCCTGGTCCGTCGTCATCGAGTGGCTCATGGCTGCTCCCGCCCTTACTTCAGGCTGATGGTGGTGTTGACGCCGTGGCTCAGCGTCTCGTCATCGAACCAGCGTGCGGTGACGGTCTTGGTCTGGGTGTAGAACAGCACCACCTGCTTGCCGTACGGGCCCAGGTCGCCCAGCTTGGACGCGCGCGAACCGGTGAACGAGAACAGCGGCACCGGCACCGGAATCGGCACGTTGATGCCGACCTGGCCCACGTCGATGTCTTCCTGGAACTTGCGCGCGGCCGCGCCGGACTGGGTGAACAGTGCGGTGCCGTTGCCGTTGGGGTTGCCGTTGACCATCGCGATGGCGTCTTCCAGCGTTTCCGCTTCCAGGATCACCAGCACCGGCCCGAAGATTTCTTCCTGGTAGATGCGCATGTCGGTGGTGACACCGGCAAAGATGGTCGGGCCGACGAAGTTGCCCTTCTCGAAGCCATCCACCTGCGGCTTGCGGCCGTCGAGCACCAGCTTGGCACCCTGCTCCACGCCCGAGGCGATCAGGCCTTCCACGCGCTCGCGGGCGCTGCAGGAAATGACCGGACCGACATCGGTGCCGGCCACGGTGCCGCCGCTGACCTTCAGGGTCTGCGCCTTGGCCACCAGATCCTGCACCCAGCCGCGCGCCTCACCCACCAGCACCAGGGTGGAGGCGGCCATGCAGCGCTGGCCGGCCGCACCGAAGGCGGCGCCGACCATCGCGTTGAGGGTCTGTTCCTTGTTGGCGTCCGGCAGCACCACGGCGTGGTTCTTGGCGCCCATCATGCACTGCACGCGCTTGCCGGCCAGCGAGGCACGGTTGTAGACGTGGGTGCCGACGCGGGTGGAACCAACGAACGACACGGCCTTGATGTCCGGGTGGTCGCAGATCGCATTGACCACTTCTTCGCCACCGTGCACCACGTTCAGCACGCCCTTGGGAATGCCGGCTTCCAGCGCCAGTTCGACCAGGCGCATGGTCACCATCGGGTCCTGTTCGGACGGCTTGAGAATGAAGGTGTTGCCGGTGGCAATGGCCATCGGGAACATCCACAGCGGAATCATCGCCGGGAAGTTGAACGGGGTGATGCCGGCGCACACGCCCAGCGGCTGCATGATCGTGTAGGTATCCACGCCATTGGCCACGTTGTTGGCCAGCTCGCCCAGCTGCAGGTTGCCGATGGCGGCAGCGTGCTCGACCACTTCCAGGCCGCGGAACACATCGCCTTCAGCGTCCGGCAGGGTCTTGCCCTGTTCGGCGGTGAGGATGTGGGCCAGCTCGCTCATGTTTTCGCGGATCAGCTGCTGGTACTTCAGGAAGATGCGCGCGCGGGTACCGATCGGGGTCTTGCGCCAGGTCTTGAAGGCTTCCTTGGCGGCGGCGACGGCGGCATCCACTTCGCTGGTGGTGGCGAACGGCACCTGCGCCAACACGTCCTGGGTGGCCGGGTTGACCACGTCCTGCCAGTGGGAGGTGGCCGATTCGATGAACTGGCCATCGATCAGCATGCGGATACGGGGCGCTGCAACAGTCATGACGACAATCCCACGGGCTCGAAAGATGCTTGGCATTATTCACAGCACCCACCTCGATTTCCGGCCTGAATCCGCTTAATCTGGCCAACACGCCAGACGATTCCTGTTAATTCTGTGAATTTCCAGCCCTCCCAGCGCCAATTGGGCCTGCGCCTGCTGCGGCTGCGCGAGCAGCGCGGCTACAGCCAGGTGGATCTGGCCCGCGCCTTGGGCCTGTCGGCCAGCTACCTGAACCAGATCGAGCGCAACAAGCGCCCGCTGACGCCGGCCGTACAACAGAAGCTGGGCGAGGTATTGGGCGATGTTTCCGCCCTGTTCGACGACGATGAGCCCGCTGCGTTGCAGGAGTCGCTAGGCGAGACCTTGCGCGACCTGGGTCTGGCCGATGTCAGTGCCACCGAGCTGCGGGCGCTGGCCGGCAATCTGCCGCAGGTCAGCCGCGCCCTGCTGGACCTGCACCGCCGCCACCTGGCCCTGCGCGAACATGCCGCCGCACTGGAATTCCAGCTGGGTGAGCCCGGCGCCGGCAGCACTCTGCCGGCCGGTGACCAGGTGCGCGAGTTCTTCAACCGCATGCACAACCACATTCCCGAACTGGACGAACTGGCCGAGCGCCTGTTCGCCGAATGGGGGCTGGCACCGGGCCACGTGGCGCCGCGCCTGCGCCAGCTGCTGGCCGACCGCCACGGCGTGCTGGTGGAAGTGGCCGCGCTGCAGGCCGGGCGCGAGAAGCGCCAGTACGACGCCGGCAGCCGCACGCTGTGGCTGCCGGATTATCTGGAACCGGGCCAGCAGGCGTTCCAGATGGCGGCCGAGCTGGCCCTGCGCGGCTACCTGCCGCAGATCGATGCGGTGGTGGCGCGCGCAGGCTTCCACGATGACGCGCGTATCGCGCAGGCGCGGATCGGCCTTTCCAACTACTTCGCCGGTGCGCTGGTGATGCCCTACATGCGCTTCCTGCGCGCGGCAGAGGCCAGCAGTTACGACATTGAACTGCTGGCACACCAGTTCGGCGTCGGGTTCGAAGCGGTCTGCCACCGGCTGAGCACGCTGGCGCGGCGCAGTGCGCCCGGGCTGCCGTTCTTCTTCATCCGCGTGGACCGTGCCGGCAATGTGTCCAAGCGCCATTCGGCCACCGATTTCCACTTCTCGCAGGTAGGCGGCTCGTGCCCGCTATGGATCGTCTACGAGGCGTTCAACCAGCCCGGGCGCATCCTTACGCAGACCGCGCGCATGCCCGATGGGCGTCGCCATTTCTGGCTGGCACGGCAGGTCAGCAGCGGGCCGGTGGGGCATGGCCAGCCGCGCAAGACCTTCGCGGTGGCGCTGGGCTGCGACCTGCAGCATGCCGAGCGGCTGGTGTATTCCCTGGGGTTGGATGTGCAGAGCCCGGGAAATTCGGTGTCGATCGGGCCGGGTTGCCGGGTGTGTCCGCGCGAGGACTGCATGCAGCGCGCGTTCGTGCAGCTGCCGGGGAGGTGAAGTTGGCAGGTGCCCACCTTGGTGGGCACGCTCTGGCCGTGCGCGAAATGCATCCACGCGTGGCGTGGATCTACTAATCCCAATACACGGTCAGCACGCGGTGGCCTTGCGAGGGTACGGGGGCGTCGATGTGCTGGCCGTAGGGCCAGCCTTCGCCCACACCGTCGCATTCCAGACCCTGCAGCCAGCCTTTCACGGTATCGACGTCGGCGCGGGTGAGCAGGTGCACGTTCTCGGCGGCAGGCCATTCGCTGTCGTCTTCCAATGCGCTGCCCCAGTCCTGGTGCAAGCCGACGTACACGCCTTCCACTTCGGGCTTTTCGGCAATCGCGGCCAGGCGCGCGTACAGCTCGGCAATCGGCGGGCGACCGAAACCCCATTGGTTGGGCGCGATGCATTCTTCGAAATCATTCCCTTCGAAGTACGCGGCCAGTGGCACCACCGGCAGGTGCTCCGGGTCGCGGGCATCAAGGCGTTCAAGCAGTTCCAGCAGTTCCTGGCGGGCAGACATCCAATGCTCCTTGCAGCATGAAGCACGATTGTATCGATCGCGCTCAGTAGATCGGTGTCACCTTCATCTGCGGCAGCGGGCGCGGTGCGCCGTCGGTCAGGTCCGGGCCCAGGTCTTCCCAGGTGCGGCCCTGTTCCACCATCAGCCCCCACAACTGCTGCGACGCCTGGCGCTTGTCTTCCGAACCCAGCTTGTACGACGGCGGCACCGGCTCACCCACGGCAACGGTGGAATACGCGGCGCGGTAGGCCAGCACCTGCTGCGCCGGGTCGTCGGTGCGCGCCACTTCCAGCGTGTAGCGCTGGTAGGCCGAAGCCAGATTGCGCCAGCGGATCCAGTAGTGGTTCTCGAACGAGAACGCACAGAAGCGCGCGCCAGCCAGGCTGCCCTTGTCGGCAATGCGGGTCAGCACGTCCTGCGGCATGTCCAGGTTCATGCCGCCTTCGTCTCCCTGCAGGCTGACGTGCACGATGCGGTCGCGGTAGCCGGGCGCGCGCGCCTGTAGCAGGTCGCGCCAGTTCTGCATGGTGGCCACCACGGCGAACAGGAAACGCCCCAGTTCACCGGCAGCCAGCGGCGTGGCGATGGACTGGTAGTGGCGCTGCCAACCATGGCGGTTGCCGGTGGGCAGGAACACCGACTTTTCCAGGGCCGCGCGCGTACTGCTGCCGTGGTTCACTTCTTCGGCGTGCTGCGGGTACACCAGATTGATGGCGAACGTGGGCCAGCGCGGCATTGCCGCGTCGAACAGGTGGATGGGGAAGTTGCTGCTGATGCCGCCGTCGGAGAACCAGCACACGCGGAAGGCGGTGATCACCGGGCCGCACGCCTGGCCGGCGCTGGTCAGCCCTTCCATGCTGTCGGCCACGTTGTGCTCCTGCGTGGCCGGCGCCGCCGCCGGTTCGCAGCGGCGCTCGCGGCGGGCGGGTTCGTGCAGCGGCACGGCGCTGATCAGCAGCGGGAAGCTGAGGCTCATGCGCGTGGCCACCAGCACCGGCAACTGCGCGCCCTGCGGCAGATGGTAGTACTGGCGCCCGTCCACCTGCAGCGGCGCACCGGCCTGCTGCACCAGCCAGTCCACCATGCTGGCCGGGAACAACTGGGCGAATTCCTCGCGCAGAAACCAGAACTGCGCCCCGCCCAGCGGCAGGGTGCGCGGTTCGTTGTGGGATACACAGGTGGTGATCATCTGCAGGCTGATGGCCTGCGGGCTGTGCGGTTCGCCGGCATAACGCGGGGCATCGTGCAGATCGGCGAAGGTGAGCGGGGCGTCCAGCGGCTTGCCCGCCAACTGCTGCAGGCGCGCGTGCAGCCAGTCGGTCAGCGCCGGAGTCTGTGGATCGCGGCCCAGCCCGCTGCACAGGCCCAGCAGATTGCGCCGGGCGACACGGGCCACGCGCAGCGCTGCACCGGCCACACCGGCGCCATAGGCGCACAGCAGCGACGGCAGCAGGGTGGCCGCCACACCGCTCCAGCCGCCGCCCCAGCCGCCCAGCGCCAGCAGCAGGGCCAGCGACACCAGCACTTCCAGCGGCGCGATGGTGAACACGGCCACGGCCAGGCACAGCAGCTTGCGCGGCCAGCGCGCCTTGCCGGTCAGCACCACCAGCAACCGGTACGCCGAACGCGCGCCGCGCGCGGGCTGGAACAACCCGTAGATGAAACCGCGCCGCGACAGCTGCGCCGACACCGCCGACAGCCCACCGTAGCCCGCCTCACCGGCCAATGTTTCGCCGGCCTGCTGGCGACGGTCGCCATACGCGGCCGCCGCAGCCACCGCCGCGGCGATGGCCCCGGCCGAGGTTCCACCGATGCTCTTGAAGCGGTACTGCTGGGCCAGCGCCAACACCGCGTTGGGATACACGATGCCGCTGGTGATGCCGCCTTTCATGACCAGATCGCAATATTTGTCCGCCACTGCCCTACCCCCGTGCATGCCGTCCACCGCGTGGGTTCCAGTATGGCGCAGGGGCTTCTCAGGGCCTGAGAACCGCTGCGCAGTCAGCGCGATTCCCCCTTGGCCGGGCGCCGTGCCGCATGCACACTGCGGCCAGGAAGCGGACTGCAGGGACTGCCCATGACCACCCGACGCGCCTTCATTGCCGGCTGCGGCGCCGCTGCGACGGCCGCCGCCTGTTCACCCGGGCAGGCCCCCACCGGCAACGACATCAGCCAGCTCGAGCCCACCCCGTTGGCGGGCATCACCCGTATCGACGGCCAGGTCCGCCTGGTAGACGTTCTGCAGCGCCACCGTGGCCCGGTCTGCGTGGCCGGTGGCCGCTTCAGCATGGGCGGGCAGACCACTGCCAGCGGCGCCCTGCAACTGGACATGACCGGCCACAACCGGCTGCTGCGGCTGGATGTGCCGGGCAAGGTGGCGCGCGTGCAGGCCGGCATGCGCTGGCGCGACCTGCAGGCGCTGCTGGACCCGCACGACCTGTCAGTGAAGGTGATGCAGAGTTTCAGCAGCTTCACCATAGGCGGCTCGGTCGGCGTGAACTGCCATGGCCGCTATGTCGGCAACGGCAGCCTGGCCGCGACGATCCGCGCATTGCAGGTGGTACTGCGTTCGGGCGAGGTACTGGAAACATCGCGCAGCCAGCACCCGGACCTGTTCGCGGCGGTGATCGGCGGCTACGGGCTGCTGGCCGTGGTGAGCGAAGTGGAACTGGACCTGGCCGACAACGCACGCATGGCGCGGCACATGCAGCGCGTTGCGCTGGCGGACTACCCGCAGTGGTTCGCCGACCACGTGCCGTCGCGCGGCGATGCCCTGATGCACAACGCCGATCTGCTGCCGCCGCGTTTCGATGCCCCGGTAACGGTGACCTGGCACCGCAGCAGCGCCGCGCTGACCGACACCCGCCGGCTGGTGCCGGTGGGCGACCGCTACGCCTACGAACAGAACATGATCTGGGCGGTGTCCGAACTGCCGGGCGGCGCACAGCTGCGCGACAGTTCGGTGGTGCAGAAGCAACTGCAGCAGCCGCGGGTGATCCACCGCAACCTGGAAGCGAGCCTGGACGTGGCCTCGCTGGAGCCGCGCACGCGCGCGATGTCCACCTACCTGCTGCAGGAGTACTTCATTCCGGTGCGGCAGTTCCAGGCGTTCGCCACGCGCATGGCGGCGATCCTGCAGCACCACCATGTGGACGCACTGAACGTTTCGATCCGGCACGCGCCGGCCGATACCACTTCGCTGCTGGCGTGGGCGCGCCAGGACGTGTTCTGCTTCGTGCTGTACCACAAGCAGCGGCGCTTCCCGTGGAGCGACACCCTGGCCACCGGCTGGACGCGGGCGCTGATCGATGCCGCGCTGGACTGCGGCGGCAGCTACTACCTGCCCTATCGCCCGCATGCCACCCGCGAACAGTTCCGCCGCGCCTACCCGCAGTGGCAGCGGTTCGTTGAAGCCAAGCGCCAGTACGACCCGCAGATGCAGCTGGTGAACCATCTTTGGCAACGCTACCTGGCGGCGCCGTAGCAATGGCGTCAGAGCCCGTTGTCTGGCTACGGGATCTGACCCCGGTGGAATGAAGGGGTCGGATCCCGTTGCAGCGCAACGGGCTCTGACCCCAACCCCCTTGACCGGCGCGGCCAACGCGTCCACCGTGGGCGCGCCGAAGGTATCCCTCCAGGCGTTCACGCGCAGGGAGGGATTTAAACGGGAATCCGGTGAAGGCGCCTGGCGCGCCCATTCCGGAGCTGCCCCGCAGCGGTGAATGGAAACGAAGCCTGCCAACAGCACTGGGCGCATGCCTGGGAAGCGGCAGGGAGTAGGTGGGCTGCGGCCCGTGTCCATCAGCCCGAATACCGGCCCCGGCCGGGGGACATGACCGTCCCCTGATTCGACCTGGACTCTCCGCGGGGAGGGTGCCGGGGCCATCGTCGTCCTGCGCGCGCGGGCGCTGTGGCCGCGTGCGTCCTGTTCACGGTGTCCGGCCCGATCCGTTCCCCACGCTGCCACGCACCCGACGATGACCGAGCTTCAACGCCCCACCCTGACCCTGCCCGCCGACGGCAAGCGCCTGCTGCTGCATTCCTGCTGTGCCCCGTGTTCGGGTGAAGTGATGGAGGCGATCACCGCCTCCGGGATCGATTACGCGATCTTCTTCTACAACCCCAACATCCACCCGGTGAAGGAATACGAGCTGCGCAAGCAGGAAAACATCCGCTTCGCCGAGCAGCATGGCATTCCGTTCATCGACTGCGACTACGACACCGACAACTGGTTCAGCCGCGCGCGCGGCATGGAAAACGAGCCCGAGCGCGGTATCCGCTGCACCATGTGCTTCGACATGCGCTTCGAACGCACCGCGCTGTACGCGCACGAGCATGGCTACGACACCATCAGTTCGTCGCTGGGCATTTCGCGCTGGAAGAACATGGCGCAGATCAATGACTGCGGCATTCGCGCCGCGTCGCGCTACGAGGGCCTGCAGTACTGGGACTACAACTGGCGCAAGGGCGGCGGCGCCAGCCGCATGGTGGAGATCAGCAAGCGCGAGCAGTTCTACCAGCAGGAGTACTGCGGCTGCGTGTACTCGCTGCGCGATGCCAACCGCCACCGCCGCGAAACCGGGCGCGAGCGCATCAAGATCGGCCTGCTGTATTACGGCCAGGATGCGGAAACGCCCAAGGGCGATTGACGCACGCGTACGGGGCGGCCACGCTGGTCGCCCCCTTCTGTTGTAGTGGATCTGCCATGACCGTCCTGCCCGCCGATGTCGCCCTGCTGGTGATCGACCTGCAGCCGGACTTCATGCCCGGTGGTGCGCTGGCCTGCGCCGACGGCGATGCGCTGGTGGCACCGATTGCCGAACTGCTGGCCCAGCGCCGCTATCGCACGGTGGTGGCCACCCAGGACTGGCACCCGGCCGGCCATGCCTCGTTTGCCAGCCAGCACCCGGGCACGCGCCCGTTCGAGACCATCCTGCTGCACGCGCAACCGCAGACCCTGTGGCCCGACCACTGCGTACAGGGCAGCGACGGCGCCGCACTGCACCCGGGCGTGGACTGGAACGTGGCCGACCTGATCCTGCGCAAGGGCACCCGCCCGCAGGTGGATTCGTACAGCGCCTTCCGCGAAAACCACGGGCCGGATGGCGATCGCCCGGCCACAGGCCTGGCCGGCTGGCTGCATGAGCGGCGCATCCGCGAAGTGCACGTGTGCGGCCTGGCGCGCGACTACTGCGTGCTGTGGAGCGCGCAGGACGCGGCCAAGGCCGGATTCCGGGTGAAGTTCCTGTGGGAGCTGACCCAGCCGGTGACCGATGCCAACGACGCGATGGTGCGCGAGGCCTTGGGCAAGGCAGGGATTGCGGTCATCTGAGGTGCGCCCGCCGGGCATGGCCCGGCGACCACGCAACCGGCTGTCAGCGGAACACCACCGTGCGGTGCCCGTTGAGCAGGATGCGGTGTTCGACATGGCGGCGCACGGCACGCGCCAGCACCTGCGATTCGGTATCGCTGCCCAGCCGCACCAGGTCGCGCGGGGTCATGGCGTGGTCCACGCGGGCCACGTCCTGTTCGATGATCGGGCCTTCGTCCAGGTCTTCGGTCACGTAGTGCGCGGTGGCGCCGATGATCTTGACCCCACGCGCGTGCGCCTGGTGGTACGGCTGCGCGCCCTTGAAGCTGGGCAGGAAGCTGTGGTGGATGTTGATCGCACGGCCGGCCAGTGCGCGGCACAGGGTGGGCGACAGAATCTGCATGTAGCGCGCCAGCACCACCAGATCGATGCGCTCGCGGTCGACCAGATCGATGATCTGCTGTTCCTGCACCGCGCGCGTTTCCGCCTTCACCGGCAGGTGGTGGAACGGCACCTGGTAGGACGCGGCCAACGGCGCGAAGTCGGCGTGGTTGGACGCCACCGCGGCAATATCCACCTTCAGCTGCCCGCTGTGCGCGCGGAACAGCAGGTCGTTCAGGCAATGCCCCTGCTTGCTGACCAGCACCAGCAGGCGCGCGCGGCGGCGGCCGTCGTGCAGCTGCCAGTCCATGCCGAAATCGGCGGCGAGCGCGGCCATGGCGCCATGCACCGTGTCCAGCGGCAGGCCGGCGTCGCGATCGAAATGCACGCGCAGGAAGAAACGACCGCTCTCTTCATCGCCGAACTGCTGGGCGTCGAGGATGTTGCAGCCGTGGTCGAACAGCAACCCCGACACGCGGTAGACGATGCCGGTGCGGTCGGGACAGGACAGGGTAAGAATGGAATCGGGTCGCATGGCCCAAGTTTAGGGCAGCACCCTGCGGCGGTGCACAATGCTGTCAGATGCAACCGATCTTCAGTGCGGATGCACCGTCAACGCCACCAGGCGCACCACCAGCGGGCGCACCACCAGCACACCACAGAACGCCACCGGCATGGCCATCTGGTAGGCCGCCAGCACCCGCGCCAGGTAGCCGCTGCCCAGCCCGGCGTTGGCCGCCGTCATGACCAGGCACATCAGCAGCGCCATCAGGCTGGCCATGAAGAAGGCGAACACGAACGGCGTACTGCGGGCGTGCAGCTTCCAGCGGAAAGTTCGGGGGTGGGCCATCGCACATCGCATCGGGTGAAGTGGGCCGGCAGGCTAGCGGTGCGACGGCCTGTGCACAGCCCCGTCGCGCTTGGGGCAGACCCAAGCCACGCTTGCCGGTTTCCGTGGCAAGCTGGCCGGTCATGAACCTGTTGCAGCTCATCCGCAGCTTCACCCGCACCGCGCAGACCGGCAGCATTGCCGCGGCCGCGCGCAGCCTGGGTATCAGTGCCACCGCCGTGGGCCAGAACATCCAACGCCTGGAAACCCACCTGGGCGTGCGCCTGCTCAACCGCAGCACGCGACAACTGGCCTTGAGCGAGGCCGGGGCGCTGTACTTGGCCCAAGTGCAGCACATCGAGGCCGACCTGGCTCGTGCGCAGGCGCTGGTGACCGCCGACGACATCGTGCCCAGTGGGCCACTGCGCATCGCCAGCAGCCGCGCCTTCGGCCGCCATGTGCTGGCGCCGCTGCTGCCGTCGCTGCAGCAGCGCTACCCGCAACTGCAGCTGGAACTGCGTCTGAGTGATCGCGCGGTACAGCACGGTCCGGAAACGGTGGATGTCAGCCTGCGCATCGGCGCCCAGCTGGAGGATGGGCTGGTGGCGCGGCCGCTGGCGCGCATTCCATTCCTGTTCTGCGCCGCCCCGGCCTACCTGGCTGCGCACGGCATGCCGCAGGAACCGGCCGAGCTGCAGCAGCATCGTGGCCTGCTGCACCGCTTCCCCACCGATGGCCGGCCGCTGCGCTGGGGCCTGCGGCGTGGCGATACGCGGATGGACGCGGCCCTGCCGCCCAGCATGGTCTGCGATGACATCGACGCGCTGGCCGAGCTGGCCGCCGCCGGTGCCGGCATCACCCGGCTGGCCGCCTTCGTGGCCGACCCGTATCTGCGCGATGGCCGGCTGCAGACGGTGTTCGGCCCGGCCAGCGCGTGGCAACCGGAGCCGATGGAGGTGTTCTTCTGCGTAAGCGACCGACGCGACTTCACCGCGCGCATCCGCGCCCTGTTCGAGCACCTGCAGGCCGGCCTGCCGCCGGCCTGGCAGGTATGACCGGCCTCAGCGCGGGCGGAACACGTTGCGTGCTTCGCGCGGTTCGCAGCGCAGGTACTGCGGCGCCGGCACCACGCTGTCGCCCAGCGCGGCAGCGGCATGCCACGGCCAACGCGGGTCGTACAGGATGCCGCGGGCCAGGGCGATGGCATCGGCCTGGTTGTGGCGCAGGATCGATTCGGCCTGTTCCGGCTCGGTGATCAGGCCCACCGCGATGACCGGCATGCGCAGCTTCTTGGCCTTGATGGCCGCGGCGAACGGCACCTGGTAGCCCGGGCCCACGCTGATCTTCTGGCGCTCGTCCAGGCCGCCGCTGGACACGTGCAGGAAGTTGCAGCCGCGCGCGTCCAGCACCTGTGCCAGGGCTTCGCTCTGCACCACGTCCCAGCCGCCTTCCACCCAGTCATTGGCGGAAATGCGCACGCCCACCGACACCTTGTCCGACACCGCTTCACGCACCGCGTCGAACACTTCCACCAGCAGGCGCAGGCGGTTCGGCAGCGAGCCGCCGTAGCCGTCGGTGCGGCGGTTGCTGAGCGGCGACAGGAACTGGTGCAGCAGGTAGCCGTGGGCGGCGTGGATTTCGATCAGCTCGAAGCCCAGGCGCTCGGCGCGCACGGCGCTGGCGGCGAAGGCGGCCACCACCTCGGCAATGCCGGCTTCATCCAGCGCCTGCGGGGCCGGGTCGTTGGCATGGAACGGCAGCGGCGACGGCGCCACGGTGGGCCAGCCACGGGCATCGTCGGCCGGCAGCTGGCGGCCGCCGTCCCACGGGCGTGCGGTGGAGGCCTTGCGGCCGGCGTGGCCCAGCTGGATGCCCAGCGGCATCGGCGACCAGCGCCGCACGCTGGCCAGCACCTGCGCCAGCGCCGCTTCGGTACCGTCGTCCCACAGCCCCAGGTCGGCGTAGCTGATGCGCCCGCGCGGTTCCACCGCGGTCGCTTCCAGGATCAGCAGGCCGGCGCCGGACTGCGCCAGGTTGCCCAGGTGCTGGGCATGCCAGTCGCTGGCGCGGCCATCTTCGGCGGAGTACTGGCACATCGGCGCGATCACGATGCGGTTGGACAGGGTAAGAGGGCCGAGGGTGACCGGCGAGAACAACTGGCTCAAGGCGATAGCGACATGCGGAGGGGGTGCGTATTGCACCGCTGCACGGCCTGCGGATCAACCGTCTGGATGGATCGCTGTTTCGCGGGGGCGCATTGCGCGCTCGCCGGGCATGGCCCGGCGCTACCGGCTGCACGGGACGATGAACGGTAGAGTCGACTGTCAGTCGACTGCTTTCTGCGATACGGCTGAACACCCCGCGCTGCGTGCGGTAGTCGACTGACAGTCGACTCTACCCGGCCGGATGCTGCCAGGTCGCAATGCGGCCAGGGCCTCGGCGCATTCGCGGGGGCGCGTGAACGGTAGAGTCGACCGTTGGTCGACTGCCGTTGGCGATACGACTGAACAGCCCGCGCTGCGCGCGGTAGTCGACTGACAGTCGACTCTACCGGGCCGTATACCCGCTGACGAAGCCGGCCAGGGCCTCGGCGCAGTCGCGTTCATCCTTGAACTGCAGCAGGTCGTCGGCGCGGGTGCGACCGCGGTTCAGCGCCGCGACCGGCAGGCCGGCCTTGGCCGCGGCCTGCACGAAGCGGAAGCCGGAATAGACCATCAGTGAGGAGCCCACCACCAGCAGCGCATCGGCCTGCTGCAGGTGCTCATGCACCGCCGCTACCCGTTCGCGCGGCACGTTTTCGCCGAAGAAGACGACATCTGGCTTCAGCAGGCCGCCGCAGTACGGGCAGTCCGGCACCACGAACGCGGAAAAATCAGTCTCCAGATCGGCATCGCCATCTGGGGCGATGCCGGCCTCCAGCGCGTCCCAGCCGGGGTTGGCGTCCAGCAGGCGCTGCTGGAACTCCTCGCGCCCGCTGCGGCGTTCGCAGCCCATGCAGCGCACCAGGTCCAGCCGCCCGTGCAGATCGATCACGTTCGTGCTGCCGGCACGCTGGTGCAGGCCATCCACGTTCTGGGTCAGCAGCACCTGCAGGGTGCCGCGTGCTTCCAGCGCGGCCAGCGCCTGGTGGGTGCCGTTGGGCAGGGCCAGGCCGAAGCGCGGCCAGCCCAGCAGGCTGCGCGCCCAGTAGCGCTGGCGGGTGGCCGCCTCGCCCATGAAGGCCTGGTAGGTCACCGGCGGGGTGCGCTTCCACTGGCCGTCGGTATCCCGGTAATCAGGAATGCCCGAGGCGGTGCTGCAACCGGCGCCGGTGAGCACGAACAGGCGCTGGGCGCGGTCGATGAAGTCGGTCAGCGGCGGGGTCATGCCGACCAGATGGGGGCGCGGCGGCGCCCCTGCAAGCGCCGGTTCAGACGGCCTCGGGCAGGCGCGGCACGGCGGTCGGCTGGCCGTCTTCGCCCAGCGCGATCATCACGAAGTGGCCGCGGGTGCACAGCTTGCGCTCGCCGCTGTGCAGGTCTTCGGCAATCAGCTCCACTTCCACCTTCATCGAACTGCGGCCCACTTCCACGATGCGACCGATGGTTTCCACCATCTGGCCGATGCGGATGGGCAGCTTGAAATCGACCTGGTCGCTGCGCGCGGTCACCACGGTGCGGCGCGAATAGCGGGCGGCGGCCAGGAAGGCGGCCTTGTCCATCCAGGCCAGCGCCTGGCCACCGAACAGGGTGCCCATGTGGTTGGTGTGGTTGGGGAAGACGATTTCGGCCATGCGCACTTCGATGGGCGGCACGGTTTCGACGATGGGGGTCATGGCGGTGGCCAGGGTGTGGGGGTGCGGCAATTGTAAGACCGGGGGCTGTTGTACGAAAAACCCCGGCGTTGGCCGGGGTTTTTCGTTGCAACCGGGGTGACTGCTTCGATCAGAAGTTCATGTCGAAGGCGACTTCGCCCTGCACGCCCACCTGGTAGGCCGAGACGCGGCGTTCGAAGAAGTTGGTCAGCTCCTGCACGTCCTGCAGTTCCATGAACGGCAGCGGGTTGCGCACGTTGTACTTCTTTTCCATGCCCAGCTTGGCGAAGTGCTGGTCGGCACAATGCTGCAGGTACTGGCGCATGTCGCGGGTGGAAATGCCCGCCACGCCGCCGGACAGCACGTCCTCGGCGAACTGCACTTCGCATTCGATGGCTTCGGCCAGCATGTCATAGACCTGCTGCTTCATTTCCTCGTCGAACAGGTCCGGTTCTTCCTCACGCACCACGCGCACCGATTCGAACGCGAAGTCCATGTGCGCGCTCTCGTCGCGGAACACCCAGTTGGTGCCCGAGGCCAGGCCCGGCAGCAGGCCGCGCGAACGGAAGTAGTACACGTAGGCGAAGGCGGCGAAGAAGAACAGGCCTTCGATGCACGCGGCGAAGCAGATCTGGTTCAGCAGGAACTGGCGGCGCTCGGCACGGGTCTCGATGCGCTTGAGGTCCTGGATCGAGTCGATCCACTTGAAGCAGAAGTCGGCCTTCTTCTTGATCGAGTCGATGTTTTCCACCGCGGCGAAGGCTTTGACGCGCTCTTCCGGATCCGGCAGGTAGTTGTCGAGCAGGGTCAGGTAGAACTGCACGTGCAGCGCTTCTTCGTACAGCTGGCGCGACAGGTACATGCGCGCTTCCGGCGCGTTCAAGTGCTGGTACAGGTTCAGCACCAAGTTGTTGGACACGATCGAATCGCCGGTGGCGAAGAACGCAACCAGGCGGTGGATCAGGTGGCGCTCACCCGGCGACATCTTGCTGTGCAGGTCGGTGATGTCGATCTGGAAGTTGATCTCTTCCACCGTCCAGGTGTTCTTGATCGCGTTCCGGTACATGTCATAGAACTGCGGGTAGCGCATCGGGCGCAGGGTCAGTTCAAAACCGGGATCGAGCAGCATCTGCTTGGGCTTGTCGGCCATGGGTGTTTCCTTGAATTCTCGGGTCAAAACGCCGGGCATGGCCCGGCGCTACCTTGGTGTTTCGGTGGTGCAGTCGAGCATGGCTCGACGCTACAGAGGGGAGTGCCGGCCAGAAGCCGGCACGGCCGCTCTTATTGGCACGCCTCGCAGGCTTCCGGGTTTTCCAGCGAGCAGGCCACCGCTTCGGTCGGGGTGTACGTGCTGACCGTGGTCTTGGCGATCTTGGTGGCCGGACGCGAGCGCAGGTAGTAGGTGGTCTTGACGCCCTGCTTCCACGCGTACATGTACATGGACGACATCGCACCGATGTTCGGGCTTTCCATGAACAGGTTGAGCGAGGCCGACTGGTCGATGAAGGCGCCACGCTCGGCGGCCATGTCGATCAGCGAACGCATCGGCAGTTCCCATGCGGTGCGGTAGACCTGGCGCAGGGCTTCCGGGATCTGCGCCACGCCGGCGATGGAACCTTCGGCCAGCTTGATGGCATCGCGCATGTCGGCGGTCCACAGGCCCAGCTTCTTCAGTTCGTTCACCAGGTAGCGGTTGACCTGCAGGAAGTCACCGGACAGGGTTTCGCGCTTGAACAGATTGGAGACCTGCGGTTCCACGCACTCGTAGCAACCGGCGATCGAGGCAATGGTGGCGGTCGGGGCAATCGCGATCATCAGCGAGTTGCGCAGGCCGTGTTCCTTGATGCGCTCGCGCAGGGCGTCCCAGCGGGCGGTGTCTTCGGGCACCACGTTCCAGGCATCGAACTGCAGTTCGCCGCTGGCGGCACGGGTGTCGTTGAAGGACGGGTGCTTGCCGCGTTCCTGGGCCAGTTCCGAGGACGTTTCCAGGGCGTGGAAGTAGATCGTTTCGGCGATCTTCTTCGACAGGGCGCGGGCTTCGGCGCTGTCGAACGGCAGGCGCTTGCGGAAGAACACGTCCTGCAGGCCCATGCAGCCCAGGCCGACCGGACGCCAGCGCAGGTTGGCGCGGCGGGCGGTTTCGATCGGGTAGAAGTTCAGGTCGATCACACGGTCGAGCTGGCGCACGGCCAGGCGCACGGTCTCGGCCAGCTTCTCGAAGTCGAACTCGTTGTGCTCGTCGAAGTGGTTGCCCAGGTTGATCGAACCCAGGTTGCACACCGCGGTTTCATCGTTGGAGGTGACTTCCAGGATTTCCGTGCACAGGTTGGACAGGTGGATCACGTTGCCCGGGCGCAGGGTCTGGTTGCTGGCGCGGTTGCACTTGTCCTTGAAGGTCATCCAGCCGTTGCCGGTCTCGGCCAGGGTACGCATCATGCGGGCGTACAGCTTGCGCGCCGAGATGGTGCGGTTGGCCTTGCCCTGCGCTTCGGCCTGCACGTAGGCCTGCTCGAAGGCTTCGCCGAACAGGTCGGTGAACTCCGGCACGACGCGCGGATCGAACAGCGACCATTCCTGGTCGGCCTCGACGCGCTTCATGAACAGGTCCGGCACCCAGTTGGCCAGGTTCAGGTTGTGGGTACGGCGGGCTTCGTCACCGGTGTTGTCACGCAGCTCCAGGAAGTCCTCAATGTCGGCGTGCCAGGTTTCCAGGTACACGCAGGCCGCGCCCTTGCGCTTGCCGCCCTGGTTCACTGCGGCCACGGACGAATCCATGGTCTTCAGCCACGGCACGATGCCGTTGGAATGGCCGTTGGTGGACTTGATGAGCGAACCACGCGAACGCACGCGGGTGTAGCTGACGCCGATGCCGCCGGAGAACTTGGACAGCTGGGCGATGTCGCCGTACTTGGAGTAGATCGATTCCAGCGAATCCTGCGGCGAATCCAGCAGGAAGCACGAGGACAGCTGCTCGTGGGTGGTGCCGGAATTGAACAGGGTCGGGCTGGACGGCAGGTAGTCCAGGTTGCCCATGCGCTTGTACAGCGCCAGGGTTTCGGACACGTCCTCGCTCAGCGCGCTGGCGATGCGCAGGAAGAACTGCTGCGGGGTCTCGATCACCTTGCGGGTGTGCGGGTGGCGCAGCAGGTAGCGGTCGTACAGGGTACGCAGGCCGAAGTAATCGAAGTTCAGGTCCAGCGAGATGTCGATGGCATCGTTGAGCTTGCGCGCGTTGGTCTGCACGAAGTTCAGCAGGCGGTCGTTGATCAGGCCCACTTCGTGGCCACGGCTGACCGACTGAGAGAAGGCGTAGATTTCCTGGCCCGACACTTCCTTGGCGATGTAGTTGGCCAGCAGGCGCGCCGCAAGGCGGCCGTACTCGGGCTCTTCACCGATCAGCAGGGCGGCGGTGCGGATGGACAGTTCGTCCAGTTCGCGGGTGGTGGCGCCGTTGTACAGGCCGGAAATGGTACGGGTGGCCACGCGCATCGGATCGACCGCGTGCAGGCCTTCGGAGGAACGCTGCACCGCGCGCACGATCTTGTTCAGATCCACCAGCTCGGTCGTGCCATTGCGCTTGGTCACGCTCATCGCGTTGGACGTCGGCGGCGACGTCAACAGGAATTCGCTTTCCTTTTCGATGGTGGCGCTGGATTCGGTGGTCACGGCGTGTGTCCTCTTGGCGTGATTGGGGGTGCTCGATGCATCGGGGTGACGCGACCTGGGACCTGACGCCCCAGAGTGGCAGGAGGGCGTCGCAGGGATTGAGACCCTGCGCCTGCCACTGCCGGTGACGGTCGCGGAACGGTACTGCCGGGGACCCCGGCACTTGGGGTCGCTGCGACCGACGGCCACAAGATAGTGGGGGTGGAGGGGGCCGTCAACGCCAAATGTAGTGAAATCTGGTAATCCCTTGCGGCGCAAGGATCATGCCATCGGCGGCGCGTTTGGACGCTTCAGACCTGCTGGAACCGGCTGCGCAGTCAAGACCGAAAGGCGTCACAAGGGCGGTACAACGTGCTGCGCAAACGGAACAATGACAGCTTCACATGACAGTGATGAAGCTGGCTAGGGACAACCCTGTGGATAGGTGGTGGGCAAGCCGGTATGGGGGCGGCGGGAACCGTAGAGTCGAGCTTGCTCGACTGCTTTCCGCGCGGTGCCAGGAGCAGTCGAGCAAGCTCGACTCTACGAAAGCGGATGCCGGGCAGCAGAAGCCCTCACGCCCGGTGCGGGGTGCCCAGGTACTCGGCGCTCTGCATTTCGATCAGGCGCGAGGCGGTGCGTTCGAAGGCGCCCTGCAGGCGCTGGCCGCTGTACAGCTCGATGGGCGAGGTGCTGGCGGTGCAGACCAGGTTGACGTGGCGGTCGTACAGCTCGTCGATCAGGTTCACGAAGCGGCGGGCGGCATCTTCGTTCAGGCGGTCGAAGGCGGGGATGCCGCCCAGCAGCACGGTGTTGAACTCGTGCGCGATCTCGATGTAATCCGACGGGCCGCGCGGGCCTTCGCACAGGGCGGCGAAATCGAACCAGGCAATGCTCTTGCCGCGGGCCCGCACCGGAATCTTGCGGCCCTCGATCTCGATGTTGCCGGCCTTGGCCGCCTGCCCACCGCTCAGTTCGCCCCAGCGGCTGGCCAGCCACGGGTCGCTGTCGGCGGCCAGCGGCGCGCGGTACACCGGCGAACGGGTCAGCGCGCGCATGCGGTAGTCCTCGGTGCCTTCGGCATACAGCTCCACGCAGAAGCGCTGCAGCAGGCCGATGGCCGGCATGAAGCTCTCGCGCTGCAGGCCGTTCAGGTACAGGTTTTCCACCGCCGTGTTGGAGGTGGTGACCAGGGTCACGCCCTCGGCGAACAGGCGCTCCAGCAGCCGCGCCAGCAGCATGGCATCGCCGATGTCGGTCACGAAGAACTCGTCCAGCACCAGCACGCGCAGGTTGCTGCGCCATTCCTGGGCGATCTTCGCCAGCGGGTCGCTCTGCCCCTGATGCTCGCGCAGGCGCTCGTGCACGCTGCGCATGAAGCGGTGGAAGTGGGTGCGGTACTTCTGCTTGATCGGCAGGCCGTCGTAGAACAGGTCCACCAGGAAGGTCTTGCCGCGCCCCACCCCGCCCCAGAAGTACAGGCCCTTCACCGGCTCGGGCTTCTTCCAGAACGAGGACAGGCGGTCCAGCCAGCCGTCTTCGGCGCTGTCCACCAGCCCCAGGTGGATGCGGTCCAGCTCGGCCAGGGCCGCGTGCTGGGCCGGGTCGTTCTGCCAGTCGCCGCGGGCCACGCCGGCGGCATAGCGCTGCGAGGGGGTCTGCACCGCCTCGTTCATGCCGCCGCGCCCAGCCAGTGCTTCACGCCGTGGGTGAGTGCGCCGCGCAGGTCGATCAGCTTGCGGTGGAAGAAGTGGCTGGTGTCGGGCATGCGCACCAGCTCGTGCGGCGCGCCCAGGGTGTCCAGCCACTGGTAGACCGCCTGCGGATCGACGATTTCATCCTGTTCGCCCTGGATGACCAGCCAGCGGGCCGGCGGCTGCACGCCGTCGAAATCCCAGCGGCCGGCCGGCGGCGCGATCGAGATCAGCGCTTCCGGCTGCAGTTCAGCGGCCGCCTTCAGCGAAACGAACGACCCGAAGCTGAAACCGGCCAGCCACAGGCGGTCGTCCGGGCGCTGGCTGCGCACCCAGGCGGTGACGGCCTTGAGGTCGTCCTGCTCGCCCACGCCGTGGTCGAAGCTGCCGGCCGAGCCGCCCACGCTGCGGAAGTTGAAGCGCACCGTGGCGATGCCCTGCTCGCGCAGGGTGGCGGCGGTCATGGTCACCACCTTGTTGTGCAGGGTGCCGCCTTCGGTGGACAGCGGGTGGCAGACGATGGCCACGATCGGCTGCGCCGGCACATCGGCCTTGGGCAGATCGACCACCACTTCCAGCGGACCGGCCGGGCCGTCCAGTTCAAGACAGGCGGTTTCGCCGGGAGCAACGGGGAACGAGGGATTGCGCATGGCAACATGATACCGTCCCCCGCCCCTGCTCTGTGCCCGCCCCATGCTCTATCTGTCCCTGGCTGTGATCTGCAGCGTGCTGGTGTCGGTGCTGTTGAAGCTGGCCGGGCGGCGCGCACTGGACGTGCCGCAGATGGTGACGTGGAACTATCTGGTGGCCGCCACGCTGACCGCCGCGGTGCTGCAGCCGCCACTGGATGCGCTGCGCGCGCCGCATGCGCCGTGGGCCGCGCTGCTGGCGCTGGCGGTGGTGCTGCCGACCATTTTCCTGGTGCTGGGCCGCGCGGTGGCGGTGGCCGGCATCGTGCGCAGCGATGTGGCCCAGCGCCTGTCGCTGCTGCTGTCGCTGGCCGCGGCCTTCCTGTTCTTCGGCCAGACCGCCACGCCGTGGAAGCTGGCCGGGCTGGCGCTGGGCCTGGTCGCGATGGTGGCGATCAGCTTGCGCCCGCGCGGGCCGGCCGTGGCCGCCTCGCCCGGCGGCTGGGGCTGGCTGCTGGGGGTGTGGGGCGGGTTTGCGGTGGTGGACGTGCTGCTGAAGCAGGTGGCGCTGTCCGGTACGCCATCAATGGCGGCGGTGCTGGCCAGTTTCAGCGTGGCCTTCGTGCTGATGCTGGTGCTGCAGCTGTGGCGGCACTTCAGCGGCCGCGGCCGGCTGGCCTGGCGCAACCTGGGCGCCGGCGCGCTGCTGGGCCTGCTCAACGGCGGCAACATTCTTTTCTACGTGCACGCGCACCAGTCGATGCCGGACAGCCCGGCCACCGTGTTCGCCGGCATGAACATCGGCGTGGTGGTGCTGGGCGCACTGGTGGGTGTGTTCGCCTTCGGCGAGGCCACCACGAAGTGGAACCGCGCCGGCCTGGCGCTGGCGGTGCTGGCGATCGGCTTGATCGCCTGGGGGTGAGGCGTGCCCGGGGTCAGATCCCATTCCAACGGAATGGGATCTGACCTCGGCGTCTTCCCAAAGCAGTCGAGCATGGCTCGACTCTACGCAAAGCCGCCGGGCGTGCCCCGGCGAATCCTTATTTGTCGAAGCCCAGCAGCAGCGGGTCGTGGTCGGAACTGCGCCACGGGCCCTGCACGTTGCGGCCCTGGTAGCCGCTGGCGTCCTGTTCGTCGGCATTGCTGTGCCATTCGGCGGCGCCGGCCAGGCGCTGGGCCATGCTGGCGCTCAGCAGCGCGTGGTCAAGGCGGCCGCTGTAGCCGTTGTAGACGTAGCTGTAGGGGTGCTCGACCTTGGCCACCTTGAACGCATCCTGCCAGCCCAGGTCGTGCAGGGTGCGGATCGGGTCTTCCATCGCGTAGGCATTGAAGTCGCCCAGCAGCACGATGTCCTTCACCTTCAAGCGCGCGGCTTCGGCCTTCACCCACTGGTTGAGCTGGCGCGCCGATTCCACGCGCGTGGCATTCCAGCAGCCCTGCCCGTCATTCCGGTCGGCGTCGGCACCGCTGGCGTCGCGGCAGCCCTTCGACTTGAAGTGGTTGGCCACCACCATGAACGGTGCGCCCTTGCCCTGGAAGGCCTGCGCCAGCGGCGCACGGCTGTGTTCGGCGAACGGGCCGTCGAGCTTGGTCAGCGGCCGGCCCAGCGGCTTGAACGCACCGCGCTTGTAGATGATGCCGACGCGGATCGGATTGGTGCCCGGGCCTTCGCCGGCGTCAACGAACGCCCAGTGCTGCGTGGCGGGCAGGCCGGCATTGAGCGCGCCCACCAGTTCGGCGATGGCCGACTGCGGACCATAGCCGTCGTTTTCCAGTTCCATCAGCGCGGCGATATCGGTGTCCAAGGCGCTGATGGTGGCCACCAGCTTGGCTACCTGTGCCTTGTGTTCTTCCAGCGTGCGCGCGCCGCGCAGGGTCGGGAAGCCGCCGCCCTGGCCGTCGCCGTTGAAGAAGTTTTCCAGATTGAACGCCGCGATCTGCAGGCTGCCGGGCACCTTCGGCACGGCCGGGCGCTGCAGTTCCGGCAGCTGCAACGTGCCGTCCACCTGCAGGCGGGCACGGCCCTGCGCGTCCACGCGCACGGTGCCTTCCACGTTGCGCAGCTGCATGCCGGTGCGCAGCACCGGGTTGCCCGGCAGGTAGGCCACGCTGCCGGGGTCGCGGGCGTCGCTGCCGTCGTCCAGCAGCAGGCGGCGGCGCTGGTTGTCGGCCATCACCTGTTCACTGCCAGCGGTACCCGGGACGGCCACTTCGCTGGGCTGCCACAGGCGGCCATCGAAGGCCACGGTCAGCTCGCCGAAGCGTTCCAGGCCGTCGGTGCCGGCCAGGGTGAGCGGCGCGGCGATGCGCACGTGCTGGCCCTGCAGGGTGCGCCAGTCGGCCGGGGCCGCGGTGAGCACCACGGTGGCGCTGCTGCGCGGGGCCGGGCTGGTGGCCGGGGCCGGCGTGGCCTGCGGCTGGGCCTGGGCGAACGCAGCGGCCGGCAGCAACAGGGACAGAGCAAGGGCGAGGGAACGGCGGCGCATCGACTCACGACTCCATGAATTGAGGCGCACAGACTAACCCTGAAATGCGAAACCCCCGCGACGCGGGCGGTTTTGGCCTTGGCCGGCAAAGCCGCCGGGGGAGCGCGACAGGGGCAACCGGCGGGTCCGGGGCCGTCCGGGGCACCCGGCGGGTAGAGTCGACTGTCAGTCGACTATCGCGCGCAGCGCGGGCGTTTCGGTGGCATTGGGGAGAGCAGTCGACCAACGGTCGACTCTACCGGGCGTTCGCCCGTTCCCCCGTCGGGCCGTTATTTCAGGTTGCCCAGCATCCAGTCCACAGTGGCGTGGATCTGCTCTTCGGTCAGCGCCGGGTTGCCGCCCTTGGGCGGCATGATGCCGCCATCCGGGCCGGTGTAGCCCTCGATGGCGTGCTTGTAGAGGGTGTCCTTGCCCTGTGCCAGGCGCTGGTCCCAATGCGCGTGGTCCAGGGTGGGGGCCTGGCCGACACCGGTGGTGTGGCAGGCGGTGCACAGGTTGTCGAAGATGACCTTGCCATCGGTGGTGCCACCATAGGCCACCTGGGCGGCGGCCTTGGCCAGCGCGGCGGCCTTGGCCGCGGCCTGCGCGGCCGCGCCGGTGCTGCCGGCGTAGACCGCACCGGTGGGCGCGATGCGCAGCTCGGTGCGCTTGGCCGCCGTGGGCGACACTTCAGGCGGAATGCGCGTGTGGATGTAGGCGGCCAGCAGGATCAGGCCAAGGGTGATGGCGGCCAACAGGGCAATCACCATGGAAAAGCGTTTCAGGAACTCCAGATCGTAATTCCGCACTCTTCGTTACCCCTGGCTGGTAGTCGTGGGACCACGGCTGAGCGACTGCGTGTAGGGGCGAGTATAGAACGCGCTTTGCGCGCGACAACAGGCGCCCGTGCTGGTGCGGCGCAACATGCAGCCGCACGCGGGTAGCGCCGGGCCATGCCCGGCGAACAGACACCGTCGAGCAAGCTGGACGCTACGAAAGCGGGGCGCCGACGGCGCGCAGGCAGAAGCTGCAGATCGCGTCCACCAGCGCGTCTTCGTCGCGGTGTGCTTCGCGGCTGGGCGCGGTGGGGCCGACCATCGCTTCGGTGAACGCCCCCACCAGGCACGCGGCGGCGGCATGGGTGTCCTGGGCCGGCAGTTCGCCGCTGGCCACGCCTTCTTCCAGCAAGCGCAGGAATACATCGCCGAAGGCGCGGCGCCCGCGCATGCGCTCGGCTTCCACGTCCGGGTCCACCGGCTCGACGATGAAGGCATGGGCCAGCCCCGGCCCAGCCAGGGCGCGGCGCACGAAGGCGGTGATGGCCAGGCGCAGGCGCTCGCCCACCGGTCCCGGCGCGGCGGCAATGCGCTCCATGATCGCCACTTCATGGGCCACGGCCGCGTTCAGCACTTCCACGAACAGCTCGGCCTTGGACGGGAAATGCCGGTAGATCAGCCCGGTGGACATGCCGGCCTGGGTCGCCACGGCGGTCACCGGGGCGTTGCGCCAGCCGCCAGCGGCCACCAGCGCACGGGTGGCCAGCAGGATCCGTTCACGGGCCCCGGCCAGGCGTTCTTCCATCAATGCAGAGCGTTTGTAGGCCATGTTCTGATTCTAGTTTCAATTTTTGAATTTGTATTCACTTCTTCATCGAACCCCGCTACGCTGGGCCCGAATCGCCCGTGCGGGGCCTGCCTTCAACAGGCCCCGCTCCCCCTTCACGGGTGCGTCCATTCCCCACCTTCCCTCGTGGAGCCACCGCAATGCACGTGCCATCCCTGAACTTCGATCTTGGTGAAGAGATCGACCTGCTGCGCCAGAGCGTGGCCCATTTTGCCGCCGCCGAGGTCGCTCCGCTCGCTGCCGAGGCCGATGCCAGCAACCAGTTCCCGCTGGCGCTGTGGCCGAAGCTGGGCGAACAGGGCCTGCTGGGCCTGACCGTGGAAGAAGAATACGGCGGCACCGGCATGAGCTACCTGGCCCACGTGGTGGCGATGGAAGAGATCTCGCGCGCTTCGGGTGGCATCGGCCTGTCCTACGGCGCGCACTCCAACCTGTGCGTGAACCAGCTGCGCAAGAACGGCAGCGAGGAACAGAAGCAGCGCTTCCTGCCCGACCTGTGCAGCGGTGCCAAGGTGGGTGCACTGGCGATGAGCGAGCCGGGCGCCGGTTCGGACGTGGTGTCGATGAAACTGCGCGCGGACAAGCGCGGCGACCGCTACGTACTGAACGGCAACAAGATGTGGATCACCAACGGCCCCGACGCCGACGTGCTGGTGGTTTACGCCAAGACCGACATGGACGCCGGCGCCAAGGGCATCACCGCCTTCCTGGTGGAAAAGGGCATGAAGGGCTTTTCCACCGCGCAGAAGCTGGACAAGCTGGGCATGCGCTCCTCGCCCACCTGTGAACTGGTATTCCAGGACTGCGAAGTGCCCGAAGAAAACGTGCTGGGTGCCGTCGGCGGCGGCGTGCGCGTGCTGATGTCCGGCCTAGATTACGAGCGCGTGGTGTTGTCCGGCGGCCCGCTGGGCCTGATGGCCGCGGCCATGGACGTGGTGATGCCCTACGTGCACGAACGCCACCAGTTCGGCGAGGCGATCGGCAGCTTCCAGCTGATCCAGGCCAAGATTGCCGATATGTACGTGGGCCTGGGCGCCTGCCGCGCCTACGTCTACGCGGTGGCGCGCGCCTGCGACCAGGGCCGCACCACCCGCCAGGACGCCGCCGGCGCCATTCTGTACGCCGCCGAAAAAGCCACCTGGCTGACCGGCCAGGCGATCCAGATCCTGGGCGGCAACGGCTACATCAACGAATACCCGACCGGCCGCCTGTGGCGCGACGCCAAGCTGTACGAGATCGGCGCCGGCACCTCGGAAATCCGCCGCATGCTGATCGGCCGCGAACTGTTCCAGCGCACCCTGTAAGGCCACCGCGATGACCGTCCTCAACAGCCAGCTGCAACCGGGCAGCGACACCTTCGAAAGCAACCGCGCCGCCATGCAGGCCGTGGTCGATGACCTGCACGCCACGCTGGCGCGCACCGCGCTGGGCGGCAGCGAGGCAGCACGCGCCAAGCACACCGCGCGCGGCAAGCTGCTGGTGCGCGACCGCATCGACGCCCTGCTCGACCCCGGCAGCGCCTTCCTGGAAATCGCGCCGCTGGCCGCGCACGGCATGTATGACAATGCCGTGCCCGCAGCCGGCGTGGTGGCCGGCATCGGCCGGGTGAGCGGCGTGGAGTGCGTGATCGTGGCCAACGATGCCACGGTGAAGGGCGGTACCTACTACCCGGTCACGGTGAAGAAGCACCTGCGCGCGCAGGAAGTGGCCGAGCAGAACCGCCTGCCCTGTATCTACCTGGTCGATTCGGGCGGCGCTTTCCTGCCCCTGCAGGACGAGGTCTTCCCGGACCGCGATCATTTCGGCCGCATCTTCTACAACCAGGCCAACCTGTCCGCGCAGGGCATCCCGCAGATCGCCTGCGTGATGGGCAGCTGCACCGCCGGTGGCGCCTACGTGCCGGCCATGAGCGATGAAACGGTGATCGTGCGCGAACAGGGCACGATCTTCCTGGGCGGCCCACCGCTGGTGAAGGCCGCCACCGGCGAAGTGGTAACTGCCGAAGAGCTGGGCGGCGCCGATGTGCACACGCGCATTTCCGGCGTGGCCGACCACATGGCCGACAACGACCTGCAGGCACTGGCGCGGGTGCGCGCGATCATCGCCCAGCTGAACTGGCGCAAGCCGGAACCGGCGATGGCCGTGCAGGCACCCGAAGAACCGCTGCTGCCGGCGCGGGAGTTGTATGGCGTGATTCCCGCCGACACGCGCAAGCCCTACGACGTGCGCGAAGTGATCGCGCGCCTGGTGGACGGCTCGCGCTTCGATGAATTCAAGCCGCGCTATGGCGCCACCCTGGTCACCGGCTTTGCCCATCTGAACGGTTACCCGATCGGCATCATCGCCAACAACGGCATCCTGTTCTCCGAATCGGCCCTGAAAGGCGCGCACTTCATCGAACTGTGCACCCAGCGCAACATTCCGCTGGTGTTCCTGCAGAACATCACCGGCTTCATGGTCGGCCGCAAATACGAACAAGGCGGCATCGCCAAGGATGGGGCCAAGCTGGTGATGGCCGTGGCCTGCGCCAAGGTGCCCAAGTTCACCGTGGTGATCGGCGGCTCGTTCGGCGCCGGCAACTACGGCATGTGCGGCCGCGCCTATTCGCCCAACTTCCTGTGGATGTGGCCCAACGCCCGCATCGGCGTGATGGGCGGCGAGCAGGCCGCCAGCGTGCTGGCCACGGTGAAGCGCGATGGCATCGAGGCCAAGGGCGGCCAGTGGCCGGCCGAAGAAGAAGATGCATTCAAGGCGCCCATCCGCGACCAGTTCGAACAGCAGGGCCACCCCTACTACGCCAGTGCCCGCCTGTGGGATGACGGCGTGATCGATCCGGTCGATACCCGCCGCGTGCTGGCCCTGGCGCTGTCAGCCAGCCTCAACGCCGCCCCGCAGCAGACGCGCTTCGGCGTGTTCCGCATGTAACCCATGCCATGACCGAGCACGCTCCCATGAAGCCCGTTGCCATGTTCACCAAGATCCTGATCGCCAACCGTGGCGAAATCGCCTGCCGCGTGATTGCCACCTGCCGTCGCCTGGGCATCGCCACCGTGGCGGTGTATTCCGATGCCGACCGCAGCGCACGCCACGTGCGCCTGGCCGACGAGGCCGTGCATATCGGCCCGGCCGCCGCCCGCGACAGCTACCTGCGCGGCGACCTGCTGCTGGACGCGGCGCGGCGCACGGGTGCGCAGGCCATCCATCCCGGTTATGGCTTCCTGTCCGAGAATGCGGACTTCGCCGATGCGTGTGCCGCTGCGGGCATCACCTTCATTGGCCCGCCGGCCAGCGCCATCCGCGCGATGGGCGACAAGAGCGCGGCCAAGGCACTGATGGCCCAGGCAGGCGTACCGCTGACCCCGGGCTACCACGGCGACCAGCAGGCACCGGCCTTCCTGCGCGAACAGGCCGATGCCATCGGCTACCCGGTGCTGATCAAGGCCAGCGCCGGCGGCGGTGGCAAGGGCATGCGCAAGGTTGAACGCAGCGACGATTTCGTCGATGCGCTGGCCAGCTGCCAGCGCGAGGCCGCATCGGCCTTCGGCAACGACCATGTGCTGGTCGAGAAGTATGTCGAGCGCCCGCGTCACATCGAGATCCAGGTGTTCGGCGATACCCACGGTGATGCGGTCTACCTGTTCGAGCGCGACTGCTCGGTGCAGCGCCGCCACCAGAAGGTGCTGGAAGAAGCACCGGCGCCGGGCATGAGCGCCGAGCGCCGCGCGGCCATGGGCAAGGCGGCCGTCGATGCCGCGCGCGCGGTGGGCTATGTGGGCGCCGGTACGGTGGAGTTCATTGCCGGCCCGGACGGCGATTTCTATTTCATGGAAATGAACACCCGCCTGCAGGTGGAACATCCGGTGACCGAGTTCATCACCGGCACCGACCTGGTGGAATGGCAACTGCGCGTGGCGGCCGGCCAGCCGATGCCGCTGCGCCAGGAGCAACTGGCCATCCACGGCCACGCCATCGAAGCGCGGCTGTACGCCGAAGATGCCGACCGCGGCTTCCTGCCGTCCACCGGTACCCTGCGCCGCCTGCGCCTGCCGATGCCTTCGGCGAACGTGCGCGTGGATACCGGCGTAGAGGAAGGCGACAGCATCACCCCGTACTACGACCCGATGATTGCCAAGCTGATCGTCTGGGACGTGGACCGCGATGCCGCGCTGCGCCGCATGAGCCAGGCCCTGGCCGACTGCCAGGTGGTGGGCGTGACCACCAATGCCGGCTTCCTGCGCCGGCTGGTGAACACCGATTCGTTCGCCAACGCGAAGCTGGATACCGCGCTGATCGAACGCGAGCAGGCCGCACTGAATGCGGTGGGCGATGCCGATGACGATCTGTGGCAGCTGGCGGCCGTCGCGGCCGTGGCCAGCGCCACGCGCGCGGGCAGCGATGCGCGCGATCCGCATTCACCCTGGCAGGCGCAGGATGGCTGGCGCCTGGGTGCCGCCGCAGCGCGCGTGCTGCCGCTGCAGCAGGGCGAGCGCACCCGCACCCTGAAGGTGTGGGCGCAGGCCGACGGCTGGCGCGTGCAGTGCGATGACGCGGCGCCGGCAACGCTGATCGGCACCGCCGATGCACAACAGTTGACGCTGCAGGTAGGTGGTCGGCGCCGGTCGGCGCAGCTGCTGCGCGACGGCGGCCAGCTGTTCCTGTTCGATGCAGCGGGCCAGCACCGCTTCACCCTGCACGATCCGGTTGCCGAATCGGACACCGCCAGCACCGATGCCGGCAGCCTGCTGGCACCGATGCCGGGCAGGATCGTGGCCACCCTCGTCCAGGCCGGCACCCAGGTAAAGCGCGGCACGCCGCTGGTCGTGTTGGAAGCCATGAAGATGGAGCACACCCTGCAGGCACCGGCCGATGGCACGGTGAAGGGGTACCGCGCCAAGGCGGGCGACCAGGTGGGGGATGGCGCGGTGCTGGTGGATTTCGAGGCGGGTTGAGGTTGGGTGGGCGCGTGCCCAGCTGGCCAGGTTCAGCTGGGCCGACTCCCGTGCCCGCCGATCAGCTACTCCGCGTGCGGCGTAACCAGTGCTAACGTACTGGCCGGCCGGCCAGTCGGCCACCTTCCCATCAACAGCCAGAATGGACGCACCCATGTCATTGCCAGCCTTGGAAGCCGACGTCGTGCGTCGTTTGATCGACCGACTGTCACATGACGATCTCTTTCGCGCTCAGTTCGTGCGGGATCCGGGTGGTGCGCTGGTACAGGTAGGGTTTAATGCAGCACGCAACCCAGACGACTGGAAGGCCCTGAGCATGTGCTTCCTCGTTGGCGAGCTTGCGCCGAAGGAATCCATTCTTGCGGCCAGAGACGAGATCCATGCGTTGCTGACGTCTGCAATCAACCAGATCGTTCCTGCACTGGATGCGAACCCTGGACGCGCGCCCGTCCTGAAGCCGTGGTCGTCCCGGACACGAGCCGCCTGATTGTCGCGCAGGAAGCGCGACATACCGGTACGGTGAAGTCAGTCGACCCGTTGCCAGACCGACTGACGCGGATCCAGCTCGGCAGTCTGCATGGACGGTCCGCGCCAACCAAATCCGGATACGGCCAACACCCCCTGGCGGGTGCTGTCCAGGCCCAGTGCCTGCTCGATGCTGCGCTCATTGATCGCACCGGTAATGAACGCGGCCGCGCCACACTCCGTGGCCGCCAGATACAGCATCTGCGAAAGATGCCCGGCCTCCAGCGCAACCACGCGGTAGCCCTTGGCATGACGCCGGTACTTCCAGAACGTGCGGTCGAAATCGGCGACGGTCAGTACCAGGCAGTGCGCATCCGCGAACCAGTGTTGCTGGGCCACGCATTGCATCGAGAATGCATGCAGATCACCCCCCGGCGCGGGCAGCGGCATCAGTTGGTTGCGGATCCCGTGGTAGCGGTACAGCCCTGCGGGAATGCCTTCCACGTTCTGCACCACCAGATACGCGTGGCAAGGGTGAAGACCGCCACCGGAAGGACTGTTGCGCTTCTCGAATGACAGCTCATCGCTGACATCCACAACGGCCTGCGCGCCAAACGTGCGGTGCAGCACCTGGGTGAACACCTCCAGGGTCAAGGGACGCGCGCTGTCGAAATTGCGGCAGGTAGCCCGTCGAGCCAGCAGATCATCCAGTGCTGTCCGTTCCGGCGCTGGCAGATCGATGGTCGACCCAGCGGGTTCTACTGCCTGGTGAATGGGTGGCGGGCCCAACACATCCAGCATGCCCGTTGCCGTGCCCACACCGGCGTCCTCGGTGTTCTTTACCGCATCGACGCCCTCCCAGCGGGTGAATGCATGCATCACGGCATTGAGCGGGTGCCAGTAGCTCTGGCGTATGGCCTCATCGCGCTGCCGATGCTCGATCAGGGTTGCATCCAAGCACTGCCGGGTGATCACAAGCCCTCGTTCTACCAGACCACGCAGCAACGGCTCATCCAGCGCGTGCTCGGTCCATTGCACCGGACTCAGTGTACCGAGCAGTTCCCGTTCCGCGGCCGAGACCATGGTGGGTTCTGCCAGGTGCGGCGCCAGCGCAACCCAGTGCTGCTCGCGCAGCAAGCCATTGCCGCCAGCCAGCAAGCCCTCCAGGGCGAAGCGCACAACCTCGCGCGGCTCGAAGAAGAGGATTTCACAACGACGGATCTGATCAACAGGTGGCATGGACAAGAGCGAGGCGCAATCAATCCCCTTCTTTACCATTGCCTGCGGTCGGTGACTATACTGCCGGCCAACTTCGAACAAGGAATGGTGACATGGCCCTACCCTCGCTGGACATTGGCGTTGCACGTCGCTTGGTCGATCTGCTGGCCACCGATGACACGTTCCGCGCGCAGTTCTCTGCAAACCCGGGTGAAGCCCTGCTGGCAGTCGGATTCGATGCGCAGCGCCAGCCGGCTGAGTGGGAGGTGCTGCGCGTTTGCTTCGCTGTGCGCGAGCTGGCGTCGAAGGAAGTGATCGCCGCCGCACGCGATGAGATCAACCTGATGCTGACCTCCGGTATGGCCCAGTTGGTACCGGCTCTGGATGCCGGTCTGGGAGGCGTCCACGTTCTGAGGCAGCCCGCACCGGGTCCCAAGGCCCGGGCTGCCTGATTCCGCACCAATGGGCCGGTGCCCGATGGACAGCGCGTCGCCGGGCGTCCAGGTCGGAAGCGGGTTGGCGCCAAGCATTTCGCGCCGTATGTAACCCCACCCGGACTTGAGGTGGGCGATACCCGTCCCCATCCCGGTTTCCCATCTGCTCGTGCGGCGGCGCGGTTGATCGATCAGAGTGGGGACTTATGTTCATTCCAGATCTGCTACAGCGGCTCGGAATCGTTGGTCGCTCGAGTCTGCGCCCGCCACCTCAAGCCACACCTGATGACCGATTGGTTTCGAGGCCGTCATGTGTTATCTCCTCTGGTGAGTGCGAGGTACAGCAACGTCGAATGTCCGCGCCGTCAATGTTGATCCCATCCGTGTGACGACCACCCCAAATTCAGTCCACAAAGCAGGAAATTCCAATGACTCATAAGCGCCCCTTGACCGCCACCAGTGCAGTCCAATTGCTTGACCTTCTCTGCGCTGACGACACGTTCCGGACCCACTTTGCTGCGGATCCGACTGCTGCTCTCGCCGAGTACGGCCTGTAGAACATGACTGTCCCAGGCGCTTGCGCACTGCCGGGTGAGCTGGCATCAAAGGAAGAATTTCTTGCGATGCGCCTGCAACTGCAGCAAGCCGTATCCCAGCGGGCTATTTTCAGCTTGCCACACTACTTCGAAGCTCGCCGAGGCCAGGCGTTGCTGGCCAACGTGGATCCGACACAAGCCGCCTGAATGGCGGAATCAGTGTCTCTGCCTTTCGCTTCCAAGTTGCGACAACAACGCAGCAGCACCAGGCGCGTGGGTACTGCCCAGTAGTCTTCGCTCCTGGGAGGAACTCACTGAAGTCCACGAACAATAAGCAGCCGTTACTAACTGCTACTCGGTCGCCATGAGTCCTCACTCGCTCCGTGCTGGAAACACTCAGAGGCGGTCAGTGCGTCGGACATTCGGAGTTCCGATGCACAAAGAAAGGGGCCGGCAATGCCGGCCCCTTTCTTTGTGTCACTGCGTCTTGTTGTACCAGACGTCCTGGCGGGTATCAGGACCAGCATTTTCATTCGCTCCAGATCCGCGCCAGCGGGTCGAACTCACTGGTGGCCTGACTCTGCGCACGCCACCCCAAGCCGCACATCATTATGGGACTTGACTCGATGCCATCCAACCCCAGCAACTCCTCCAAATCGATCTCATTGATGCCTGCAGTGACATAAGCCGCCAAGCCAAGCTCAGTGGCCGAGAGCATCCACTGCTGCGAAAGATGACCTGCATCAAGCAAGACAGCACGATAGGCCTTGGAATGGTTCCGATATTTCCAGAAGCTGCGCGAGAATCGAGCGACCTGCACGATATGCACTGACGCATCGACGAACCAGTACTGGCCGGACAAATAGCCGAGGACGGATTCACGAAGGCCTTCTCTATGGCTGGCGATTTCGCGCAATGAGTGCTCCACAGAATGATAGTGATACACTCCAGCCGCCAGACCTTCTACATCCAGTGAGATCACGTAGGTCTCCAATGGATGCAAACCACCTCCGGAAGGTATGTTCTTCTTCAGGAATTCAATCCCCGGACCTGGCCGAACCACCGCATGAGCCTTCATAGTCCGCTTCATCACCTGCGATAGCATTGGCAATGGCAATGCCCTGCTGCTATCGAAATTTCGGCAGGTAACGCGCAAACGCAGCAGTTCATCGCGCGCATCGGAGATCGTATCTGGCAGCCGGATGGCCGATGCGTCAGGCGCTGCTACCGAAGGTGGCGGTGGTCCAAACTTCATCAGAAGATCATCTGCGGTCACCAACTTGCTTTCGTGCATCTCCTTCGCGCTGTCGACGCCAGCCCAGCGCCCCATCCGATGAGCCAGTGCAGCCAACGGCCACCAGTTGGTTGACCGAACGTCTTCATCGCGCCCCTTGTGAGATTCCCACGCTGGATCGTCACTAATCAATATCCCGAGTTCGACCAGTCGCATCATTTGGCTCTGATCCACGTGCACCTCAGTCACATCCACCCAGCGATCGGGCTCGAATTGGCCCAGAAGAATCAATTCTTCAGACGAGATATCAATCGGCGCGTCGAGATGGCCAGGCAGTGCATACCACTGCATTGTGGTCGCCAAACCAGCGCCTCCACTCATCAATAGCGGCATATCCAATGACAGTTCTGCCTTGGATTCGAACATGATGATGGAGCAACGGCGAACCTTCATATGAGAGTCCAATTAGCTCATGCGGAAATGCAGACAGTATGGAGCTCCTCGACTACTAGTTCCATGACCCTTGGCCCCACACAAAGCAGTGCCGCGAGGAGGACTCCACTGCAGATCAACAGTGCAAAGAGCGAGTCGAGCGATGGCTTGATCGCCTAGTCCGCTTCCGGCGCCCCTTTCCAGATGTGACCGGCAGGATCAAGTTCCGTTGTTTCCATCGTGGAGGCACGCCAACCGAATCCGCAGACCGCCAGCACCCCTTCTCGCATGGGGTCCAATGAAAAGGCACGCTCGATTGCCTTCTCGTTGATTGCCGCTGTGATGAAGGCCCCCAGCCCCGCGTCTGTGGCGGCCAGATAGAGGGTCTGCGACAGGTGGCCGGCTTCCAGAGCAACAACCCTGTAGCTCTTGGCATGCTGGCGGTACTTCCAGAACGTACGGTCGAAGCGTGGCGCCAGCGCGATCAGCACATGAGCATCGGCGAACCAATGTTGCTGGCCGAGCACTCCCATCACGAACTGCCGATCAACGGTGATGTCCGTTGCTATCGGTTCCAGATGGTGGGTGTCGCCACGATAGTGGTACAGGCCTGGAGGCAAGCCTTCGACATTCTGGACGATCAGATAGGCCTCAACCGGGTGCAGTCCCCCACCCGACGGCACATTCTTCTTCAGGAACACCAGATCGTCGCTGACACGCTGTTCTCCGGTACTGCCAAACACACGCTGCAGCATGCGCGACAGGGTCTGCAGCGGAAGAAGACGCCCTGCATCAAAGTTTCGGCAGGTGGTTCGTCGCGCCAATAGCCCGTCGAATGCATCCGGTTCAGCGCGGGGAAGGCGGATAGCTCCGGTCAAGCATCGCGATATGGTGGTGGACGGCGGTGCGCCCAGGGTCTGTCGCATTTGTATCGCGGTCTCGGTTCGCGACTCACGCATGTTACTGACGGCATCAACACCATCCCAGCGCGAGAACGCATGCATCACGGCCGCAAGCGGGTGCCAATAGGTCGCGCGCAGCGCCTCGTCGGCACGACCCACCGCATTTTCAGGCTGGTCCTGCAGGAAAGCCAGGCCCGCTTGCACAAGTTCGCGCGCAACCGATGCATCTTCGCTGTCGTCATCGAGGGACTGCCATGCGTTCGGGCTCAGCTGTCCGAGCCAGTGCTGCTGCGCGCGACTGATTTCGACCGGCTCTGGCAAGTGCGGCGCCAGCGCGAACCAGGCGCGCGAACGGCGGAGGCCGTCCCCTCCACGAATCAGGTCTTCGAAATGGAACGTCGTCGTCTCCCGCGGTTCCATCATGACGATTGCGCAACGCCGGATCTGCATGGACTTCCCTGTTGGACACATCTGCCTTGTTATCGAACAGAACCGTCATTCCTTGATGGCCGTCTCAAATTCCTCAAGAAAGTCTTAAGGAGGCCGTCACTATGGAGGAGCTCCTCCTCACTCGAGATCCAACATGCCTTCCCTGAAGCTTGAACCTGCTGTCGCTTCTCATCTCGTCAACCTGCTCGCCACCGATGACCATTTCCGGGCTCGCTTCACCGCATCGCCGGAAGCGGCACTACTGGAAGCTGGCCATGTTCCGGCAGATCCGGCGGAACTGACCCAATTCGTCAACGAGTGCTGCTGCAACATCCACTTGGCAGACAAGAATGTCATCGTGCACGCGCTGCCGGAGATCGTCGGCATGCTCACTTCAGGCACTGCCTTCAACGTGCCTATGCTTGAGAATGGCTACAACGGCTCAGCGCCGCGCACGCTTCGCTGAGCGACGTCAACCAGAAGAAGGGGAGGCCGCAGCCCTCGGAAGCTGCGGCTTTTCAATGTCTTTGGCACGTTGAGCATCCCGCACGTCGAGGATGTTCAGACCCTGCAGACAGAACGCGCACTCAATCTCAGCGTAAGCCAGCCCAGGCCGGGCCCGTAACCAGCTCAGCTGCTGCTGCGCCAAGGTATCGAGCCGTGCCGCGCGCGCCGCGTGCAACGCGGCAACTCGAGTCTGCACTCGTGAACTCTTTCCCATGAAAGGATCAAGCACCTTCAGCGCCTCCAGCGGCTTGTTCTGATGGCGCAGATCTTCTGCGGCGATCACTGCATTGAACTCATGCACGACCAAGCTGTCCGGACGATTCCTCACTGCTGCAATGCGCGACTGCACGCGGTGAGCAATTGAGGTGTTTCCCAGCCTCAGAGCGACCAGAGCAGCAGCCTGCGCTGTCACGATGCGATCAATGACTTCTACCGCCGGCTGACCATCGATGCCGTCAAACGCGAGGCGACAGACTTCTTCCAGCAATGGGATCGCGCGCTGGCCTTTGCCCTCCTTGAGGTAGCTGACTGCCAGCGGGAGGTGGTACATGCTTCGTTCGAGTCCAGCCTTTTGCTGGCTTCGTTCCAAGCCGCGCGCTGCGGCGGCCAATGCGGCGCCGGTGTCACCCTGATCCAGGGCGACCGATGTGCGGGAGATATCGGCGTGGTAGTTGCCCGCATCGACTCGGTCCAGCAACTGGGTTGCCTTGCGGAAGTCGCCCCGCGCTGCAGCGACGGTGGCCTGCCGAGTCAGCGCCCCCTGCCACCCTCCGGCGGCCGCCAGTGCGAGCGCTCGGTCCGCCTCTTCGTAGCGACCAAGCCCGAGAAGGATGCGGCCGTACTGGTCCTGGCCAACTGCAAGCAGGTCGACCTGACTGGTTGCCACCCGCTGGGCCAAAGGCAAGGCGTCCTGCAGTCGGTTCTCGTTGTACAAGTTCATCGCAGCGTTGTTGCTGGCCGGCAGGTAATCCGGGTACATCTCTGCCATGCGCAACCACGAATCTGTTGCACGGTCTGGATCATTGATCTGCAACATCCAAGCACGAACGTAGAACGTTTCGCGGGCAGGCAGGTGGACCGTCCGTTCCGCGGCTTTTGCGAGCGCAGCGCCTGCTGAAGCAAAATCAGGAGTGGCGAAATGGCTGCGACTCTGACCCAGCCACGCAAGTGCGAACTGCGGATCAATGTCAGTTGCCTGGCGGTAGAATGCCAACGCCCCCTTGTAGTCGCCACGGACATAGCGCTTCTGCCCAAGGGCGAACGCACGCAATGCATCCATGCTGCCGGTGGTTACTTCAGGCAGGGCATGACTGTCGCGCTGGATCAGCGTCGCTTCTTCGCCCAGTGTGTCGCGCAGCTTTCGCGACACGTCATCCACTGCCGCCAGTACTGCACCCGGACGGGCATCAGCAGACACTACGGTAAGTGTTCGGAGGGTCGACGGCTCAACCACTTCTACGCTGAAGCGCGTACGCCCGCCCACATCGGTGGCTGATGGTACGAACAGCAGCCGAGCCCCGGCACGCATCGCTACGGCGGCGGCATCGCTGCGCTCGCGCACGCCGCCTTCCAGCGGCTTACGCATCATCTCCAACGTCCGTACGATGCGGTCATCACTGACGATATTGACGTAGCGCGACTGCTCCAGACTGATCCGGAACGCTTGGTCCAGCGCATCATCCAGCATTGGATTGCTGGTCAGGTTGCGCAGCCCAGCGAGCACCACCCAATCGCGCTCCGCGAACGCGATGGCCGGCTGCGGACGGGTCAGGAACCAGCCTCCGACCAGCAGGGCGGCAACCACTCCCACCTGCGCCGTCATCACCAGCGGCTGCCGCCAGAGCGGTATGTCCCGCGTTGCCTTTCCACTTTGCTGCGGGCGGCCCGGCGCCACCGCAGTCGGGTCCTGCAGGCCGAACACTTCCATCGACTGCGCCACGCCCTTGAAGCGCCAGCGCCCGTACGACTTCCACTTGAGGCCCTGCCCGGCGTCGCCCAGTTCGTGCACGGCGCGGCGCGCCATCGACTCGGCAGCGGCCGACAGCAGCAATTGCCCGGGGCGTGCCAGCTGCATCAGGCGCGCGGCCATGGGCTTGGCCAACCCTTCCACTTCCACCGGCTTTGCACCCAGGGCGATCGACTCGGCGCTGTTGTTCCACAACAGCACTTCGCCCACGTGCAGGCCCATGCGCGCGCGCAGCAGGATGGAGCGCTTGCCGCCCAGCGCCTGCAACCCGCGCTGGTAATCCAGGGCGAAGCCCAGCGCATCCACCGGCCGCTCGAACAGCATGAACAACCCGTCGGAGCGATCGATCTGCTGGCCGTTCCAGCGCTGCTGCAGGGCCATCACCAGGCGGTCGTGGTCCTGGAACAATTCGGCGGCGGCGGTATCGCCCATCCGCTCCACCAGCTGGGTGGAATCGCACAGATCAGTGAACAGCAGTGCCCGCAGTTGCGTGGTGTGCGGGGTCGACGTTCCGGTGTCGCCGTTCATCACCTGGGTCTCCGCTCATTGTCCGTCCGGGCCGTGGGCCCATCGCAGGCAGTTTCCGCCGGCGCGCTTGGCTTCGTACAGCGCCCGATCGGCACCGGCATACCACTCGCTCCAGTCAGCCTCAGGTACCAGCAGGCTGACGCCAATGCTGGCCAGGCTGACGTGCGGGGTGCCGTGGCCGCGTTCCAGCAGGCCGTGCACAGCGCTGAGGATGAACTCGGCGGCGTGCTGGGCGGCCTCGCGGTCGGCGCGGCGCAGGATCAGGCAGAACTCATCGCCGCCCAGGCGGCAGGCCAGATCGTGCTCGCCGGCCATCGAACGCAGGATGTTGCCCATGCTCTGCAGCACGCGGTCGCCGGCCTGGTGGCCATGGCGGTCGTTGATCTGCTTGAAGTGGTCGCAGTCGATCAGCAGCAACGCCTGCGGCGGGCCGTCGGGGTGCGCGCGCGATTCCTTCAGGTACAGGGTCAGGCCGCGGCGGTTGTGCAGTCCGGTCAGTTCATCGGTACGCACCAGCTCGCGGGTATGGGTGAGCTGGTGGGTGGTGATGTACAGGTTGTCCAGCGCGGTTTCCAGGTCGTGGTTGCGCCGCCGCAGCTGGCTGATCAGGGCCTGTTCGTTGGCCAGCACGCGCATGATCGTGCGGCGCAGGAACTGCGCCACCAGGCCGGGGTCGGCATCGACCAGGCGCTGGAAGGCATCCGGGCCCAGTTCCAGCACCGTGCAGTCGGTCATCGCGTGGGCGCCGGCGCTGCGGGCGTGGTTGCCCATCAGCAGGCCCAGCTCGCCGAAGAACTCGTGGCGGCCCAGGGTCTTCACCAGCAGGTCCTCGCCGAAGTCCAGTTCAATCTGGCCTTCCAGGATGACGTACATGCTCTGCCCCGGGTGCCCGCGCAGGAACAACCACTGGCCGGCCGACAGCGGGCGCGGCTGGGCAAACTGCGCGAACAGGGCCACTTCAGCGTCGGAAAGCACGGCATGCGTCATCCCGGCCATCGCCGCTGTGGCGATACCGGATGTCATGTCTGATGTCTCGGCTGAACCCCTGCCGGTCATTCCTTGCCGCCAGCGTCCCCTGGTGAGCAGCGGAGCATAGCACCGCTTGAAACTGTGCGCCGCTTCTCATTTTGCGTCAAATCGCCGCAGATCCCGGTGGGTTACCCCGCGCAGCGCCTATTCAGCTGACGGAGTGCTCAGTTCGCTTACAACAACGCCGGCAGGTCCCCCGACCTGCCGGCGTCGTCTGGCCCTTCCCTGGCCACCCTGATCGGGGGTCGTAGGCCCGTAGAGTCGAGCTTGCTCGACTGCTCCTCGGCCCCGGCCGGATCGCGCCAGTCGAGCAAGCTCGACGGGGCCGGCCGGATTCGGCTCAGGCCGCGCGTTCGCTGCGCCCGCCGTGGAACTGTTCTTCCTCGGTCGAGCCGGTCAGCGCGGTGGTCGAGGACTGCCCCTGCTGGATCGCCTGGGTCACTGCATCGAAATACCCAGTGCCCACTTCGCGCTGGTGCTTCACGGCGGTGAAGCCACGCTCGGCGGCTTCGAACTCGGCCTCCTGCAGTTCCACGAAGGCGCTCATCTGGCGGCGCGCGTAGCCGTGGGCCAGATTGAACATGCCGTAGTTCAGCGCGTGGAAGCCGGCCAGGGTGATGAACTGGAACTTGTAGCCATAGCTGCCCAGTTCGCGCTGGAACTTGGCGATGGTCGCGTCATCCAGGTTCTTCTTCCAGTTGAAGCTGGGCGAGCAGTTGTAGGCCAGCAGCTTGCCGGGGAACTTCGCGTGGATCGCTTCCGCGAATTTCCGCGCGAATTCCAGGTCCGGCTTGCCGGTCTCGCACCACACCAGATCCGCATAGGGGGCATAGGCCAGGCCGCGGCTGATGGCCTGGTCCAGACCGTTGCGGGTCTTGTAGAAGCCTTCCACGGTGCGCTCGCCGGTGGTGAACGGGCGGTCGTTGGCATCGATGTCGCTAGTCAGCAGATCGGCCGCTTCGGCATCGGTGCGCGCCACCAGCAGGGTCGGCACGCCCAGCACGTCGGCGGCCAGGCGCGCGGCGTTGAGCTTCTCGATCGCCTCGCGGGTCGGCACCAGCACCTTGCCGCCCATGTGCCCGCACTTCTTCACCGACGCCAGCTGGTCTTCGAAGTGCACACCGGCCGCACCGGCTTCAATCATCGCCTTCATCAGCTCGAAGGCATTGAGCACGCCGCCGAAACCGGCCTCGGCGTCGGCCACGATGGGCTGCAGGAAATCGATCTCGTCCTTGCCTTCGGCATGGTGAAGCTGGTCGGCGCGCAGCAGGGTGTTGTTGATGCGCTTGACCACCGCCGGCACCGAATCGGCCGGGTACAGCGACTGGTCCGGGTACATCTGCCCGGCCAGATTGGCATCGGCGGCCACCTGCCAGCCCGACAGATAGATCGCCTTCAGCCCGGCCTTGACCTGCTGCATGGCCTGGTTGCCGGTCAGCGCGCCCAGCGCATTGACGAACTCACGCTCGTGCAGCGACGCCCACAGCTTTTCCGCGCCCAGCCGGGCCAGCGAATGTTCGATGTGGACCGTGCCGCGCAGGCGCACCACATCGGCGGCGCTGTAGTTGCGCTGGATGCCTTCCCAGCGCGGGTGGGTGTCCCAGTCGTGCTGGATCTGTTCGGCAGTGGGCAGCGTGCTCATGTCTTTCTCCAGTTCGGTTCTTGCAGCGGGTGCAGCGGGGAAGGAAGCGGCGTGGGACGGCGCGCAGCGGTCAGTCGATGCGCGCGTAGGCCGGCAGGGTCAGGAAATCGGTCAGCTCGTTGCTGCGGCTCAGTTCGCCCAGCAGGGTGATGGCTTCGGCAATGCGGTTGCCGCCGGGCAGCGCGCTGGTGTCGCCCAGTCGTGCCGGCAGCTGCGCCAGGGTGGTGTCGAGCAGGCCCAGGTCGATGGCGGTGCCATCGTCCAGCTGCTGCCCCGGCGTGTGCAGCCACTGCCACAGCTGGCTGCGGCTGATCTCGGCGGTGGCCGCGTCTTCCATCAGGTGATGGATCGGCACGCAGCCGTTGCCGTCCAGCCAGGCGGCCAGGTAGCGCACGCAGACTTCCACGTTGCCCTCGTAACCGGCGCGGGTGATGCTGCCCGGCGGCCGTGCGATCAGTTCATCACGGCCCACGCGCACGTCCTGGCGCAGCACGCTGTGCTGGTTCGGGCCCGGCATGTGTTCGTCGAAGATTGCCTGCGCCACCGGAATCAGCGCCGGGTGCGCGACCCAGGTGCCATCGTGGCCGGCGCTGACTTCGCGCAGCTTGTCGGCGCGCACGCGGGCCATGGCCTGCTCGTTGGCCGCGGCATCGTGGTTGATCGGAATCTGTGCGGCCATGCCACCCATCGCATGCGCACCGCGGCGGTGGCAGGTCTGGATCAGCAGTTCCGAATAGGCCTTCAGGAACGGCTGGGTCATGGTCACCTGGCCACGCTCGGGCAGCACCCGGTCGGCGTGGCGGCGGAAGGTCTTCAGGTACGAAAAGATGTAATCCCAGCGGCCGCAGTTCAGGCCGACGATACGGTCACGCAGCGCGTGCAGGATCTCGTCCATCTCGAACACGGCCGGCAGCGTTTCGATCAGCACAGTCACCTTGATCTGCCCGTGCGGCAGGCCCAGCATCCCTTCAATGTGCGACAGCGCGGTTTCCCACAGCGCGGCCTCTTCCATGCTCTGCAGCTTGGGCAGGTAGAAGTACGGGCCGCGATCCTTGGCCTGCAGCGCGCGGGCGTTGTGGAAGGCGAACACGGCCGCGTCGAACAGGCCACCGGCCAGCGGCTGGCCGTCCACGGCCACGTGCTTTTCGTCCAGGTGCCAGCCGCGCGGGCGCACGATCAGCACCGCCTGTTCCTCAAAGGGGCGCAGGGTGTAGTGCTTGCCGTTGGCGGCAGTGAATTGCAGATCGCCGCGCACGGCGGCGGCCAGCGACTGCTGCCCGGCCAGCAGGTTGCGCCAGGTGGGCGAGGTGGAATCCTCGAAGTCGGCCATGAACACCTTGGCGCCGGAGTTCAGCGCGTTGATGACCATCTTCGGGTCGGTCGGGCCGGTGATCTCGACGCGGCGGTCCTGCAGCGCGGCCGGCAGCGGGGCCACGGTCCAGTCGCCGCTGCGGATCGCGGCGGTGTCGGTGCGGAAATCCGGCAGGCCGCCCTGGTCGAAGAACGCCTGGCGCTCGCGACGGGCCTGCAGCCGTGCCTGCCGACCCGGTTCCACCGCGCGGTGCAGCGACACCAGCAGGGCCAGCAGCGGCGCCGGCAGCACGGTGTCCTGGCCGGCCACGCGGGTCGCCAGGGCGATGCCGGGGGTGGCCTTGGCCGGGGTGGAGGGAACGGCGGAAGCGACGGCGGACATGGGGCAACTCCAGCGGTGGGGGAACGCCCCCAAAGTGCCGCTGCGCCCCACTATTTGGCAAAACAGTTTTTGCAATGCTTTACATAAAACGTGCTAATACTTGTGACGCCATGCCCACACGCAGCCCGCCAAGTCCTCGTTTTTCCTACAAATCCGACCGGCTGAAGCCGCTGCGCGCGTTCTGCCAGACGGTGCGCCTGGGCTCGGTCTCATGGGCAGCTGAGGCGCTGTTCGTCAGCCAGCCGGCCATCAGCCTGCAGTTGCAGGCGCTGGAACGCGAGCTGGGGGTGCCGCTGTTCGAGCGCAGCGGGCGGCGCCTGGTGCCCAGCCGCGAAGGCCAGCTGCTGTACGAAATGGCGCAGCCGCTGGTGGAAAGCCTGGACGGGCTGGAGGCGCGCTTCCGCGACAAGGTGCGCGGGATGGACGCGGGCGAACTGAACATCGCCGCCAACAGTTCCACCATCCTGTACCTGCTGCCGAAGATCGTCGAACGCTTCCGCCAGCACCATCCCGACGTGCGCCTGACCCTGCACAACGCGATCAGCGCCGACGGCACCGACCTGCTGCGCGAGGATGCGGCCGACCTGGCCATCGGTTCGATGACCGACGTGCCGGCCGACCTGACCTATGCCCCGGCCTACCGCTTCGAGCAGGTGCTGATTGCCCCGCACGACCATCCGCTGGCCAGCGGCGGCGAGCTGGAACTGGCCGACATCGCGCGCTACCCCTTGGTGCTGCCACCGAAGCGGCAGATCACCTACCGGCTGGTGGACCAGGTGTTCCAGCGCCACCGCATTGCGTACACGGTGGCGCTGGAAGTGGGCGGTTGGGAGGTGATCAAGCAGTACGTGGCGATGGGCATGGGCATTTCCATCGTGCCGGCGCTGTGCCTGCACGAAAGCGACGGCGAGCGGCTGGCGGCGCGGTCGATGAAACGCTGGTTCCCCGAGCGCAGCTACGGGGTGATCGTGCGCCGGGGCAAGGCGCTGTCGCCGCAGGCGCGGGCGTTCATCGATCTGGTGCAGCCGGAGTTGTTCAGCCCGCGCGATTACGACCAGAGCGGGCATTCCGAGCGGTAGGGTCTGCTCTTGGTAGGTGTCGACCTTGGTCGACACGGTAGATCCCGCCATGCGTGGATGCGCTTGACCTACCGGGGGTCAGAGCCCACCGCTGCGCGACGGGGTCTGACCCCATGTATAGACTGGGCCAATGTCCATCGAACTCCGCCACCTGCGTTACTTCCTGGCCGTAGCCGATACGCTGCACTTTGGCCAGGCGGCCGAGCGGCTGGGCATGTCGCAGCCGCCGCTCAGCCAGCAGATCCGGCAGCTGGAAGAACTGATCGGGGCACGTCTGTTCGTGCGCAGCCATCGCCGGGTGCAGCTCACCCCTGCTGGCGAGCTGCTGCAGGAGCGCGCGCGGGCCATCGTGCTGCAGGTGGAAAGTGCGGTGGAGGAAGTGCAGCGCGCGCAGCGTGGCGAGCAGGGGGAACTGCATATCGGCCTGACCCGGGCCACGCCGCTGTCGCCGCAGATTCCGCGTTCGATCCTGCATTACCGCCAGCAGTACCCGCAGGTGCGGCTGCAGCTGAGTGAGATGAACACCCTGCAGCAGATCGATGCGCTGCTGGGCGGCAGCCTGGACGTGGGCATCATCCGCAAGCGCACCTTGCCGCCGGAGCTGGTGGCGCACAGCCTGTTCGTCGATCCGTTGGCGCTGATCGTGCATGCCGACCACCCTGCCCTGCGCCGGTTGTCGGCCAGCGGCGCGCTGTCGCTGCGCGATTTCGCCCAGGTACCCTTCGTGGCGTTCCGCCGCAGCGCCGGTGCCGGTATCCACGACCACATGATCGCGCTGTGCGCGGCGGCGGGGTTCACCCCGCGCATCGTGCAGGAAGCGGGCGAAGCATCCACCCTGATCAGCCTGGCCGCCGCGGGCCTGGGGGCGGCGATCCTGCCGGCGTCGTGCGATCACATCCGCGTGGAAGGCGCGCGCTTCGTGGCGCTGGCCGACGCCGGCGCGCATTCGGAAGTACAGCTGGCGTGGCGCCGCGAAGGGGTGACGCCGTTGATCCGCAATTTTGCCGGCTTGCTGCGTGGCGCATTCGCGGCGGAATGACCGCGTCGCGCATCCCCCGCCGGGCATGGCCCGGCGCTACCGCCGCGCCACGTTCAGCGGAATGACCGCGTCGCGCGCATCGCCCGGCGCCGCACGTGCACCGATAGCGCCGGGCCATGCCCGGCGACGGTTCAGGCGGTCACCGGCTGTGGGGCGCGCTGCTGCAGCGCCCAGATGATGCCGCCGCCGAGCAGGGTCAACACGCCGGTAAACAGGCACACGCCCAGCCAATCCCACGCGGCGTAGGCCAGCCCGCCCACGGCGCCCAGCACGCTGCTGCCCAGGTAGTAGGCGAACAGGTACAGCGCCGAGGCTTCGGCACGCATCGAACCGGCGCGGCTGCCGACCCAGCTGCTGGCCACCGAGTGCCCACCGAAGAAACCGAAGGTGACCAGCGCGATGCCCAGCGCCATGGTGGCCAGCCACGGCAGCATCAGCAGCACGATGCCGGCGCCGATCAGGCCGAAAGAAATGGTCAGGATGCGGCCCCGCCCATGCCGCATCGCCAGCTGGCCCATCCACGCCGAGCTGAAGGTCCCCACCAGGTAGACGCTGAAGATCAGCCCGACCACGGTCTGGCTGAGGTGGTACGGCGGCGCCAGCAGGTGGTAGCCCAGGTAGTTGTAGAGGGTGACGAACACGCCCATCAGCACGAACGAGGTGGCGAACAGCCACGGCAGGCCCGGGTCGGCAAACAGGGTGCGCCAGCGCGAAGGCAACTGGCGCAGGCCACCGCGACGGGCCTGGAAGTGCCGCGACGGCGGCAGCTGCAGCCACAGCAGCACGGTGCTGGCCACCGCAATGATCGACACCGCGCCGATGCCCCAGCGCCAGCCCCAGTGGTCGGCGATGATCCCGGCCAGCAGGCGCCCGCTCATGCCGCCAATGGCATTGCCGCCGATGTACAGGCCCATGGCCAGGCCCAGCGCGCGGCTGTCCATCTCCTCCACCAGGTAGGTCATGGCCACCGCCGGCACGCCGCTCAGGGCCAGGCCCAGCAGGGTGCGCAGCACCAGCATCGTGGTCCAGTCGTCCACCAGCGCAGTGCACAGCGACAGCAGCGCCGAGGCCATCAGCGCTGCGATCATCAACGGCCGGCGGCCCACCGCATCGGACAGCAGGCCGGCCAGCAGCATCGCCACCGCCAGCGTGCCGGTACTCAGCGACAGCGACATCGCGCTGCCGGCGGCCGACACGCCGAAGTGGCGGCTGAAATCGGGCAGCAGCGGCTGCACCGTGTACAGCAGGCCGAAGGTGGAGAAGCCGGCCAGGAACAGCGCCACCGCGGTACGGCGGAACGCCGGGGTGCCCTGCTGGATGCGGGTGTCAGTGCCGGAATCGAGGGTACGGGGGCGGGCGCTGTCGGCCGCCGCGGTTTCACCAGTCATGGAATCGGGTGGCCGTGGGGGCAGCCATGGTGGGGATCAGCGGCCAGCGTAGGCCGCCTGATCCAGTCGATCCATAACCTGATAGGTCAGGATTGATATGTGAAACGTATCAATTCAGCTTACAGGCGCTGCCACTCGAAGCCGTCGCCGCGGCGGTAGTACACCGACACCGCACGCCCGTAGAGGGCATCGGCATCGACGAAACCGAAGAAGCGGCCGTCGAAGCTGTTGCCGCGGTGGTCGCCCAGCACCAGCACTTTGCCGGCCGGCACCTGCAGGTCGGCGATGTCCGGGCCACCGCCCATGTCCAGGTCCAGCTGCGCCTGGCGCGGGCCGAAGGCTTCGGTATCGGTCAGGCCGGCGATCTGCAGCGGCTGGCCGTTGATGGTCAGATGGCCGCCGTGCAGCTGCACATGGTCACCGGCCACGGCCACCACGCGCTTGATCAGGCGGGTGCCGTCGGCCGGCGAATCGAACACGGCCACTTCGCCACGCTGCGGGGTGCCGGTGGCCAGCAGTTGCTGGTGGGTGAACGGCAGGCGCAGGCCGTAGGCGCGCATGTCCACCACCACGCGGTCGCCGGGCTGCAGGGTGGGCTGCATCGAGCCGCTGGGCACCACGTAGTGGTTGGCCAGGGTATCGCGGGCGGCGGCCAGCAGGCCCAGCATCACCAGCAGCGGCAGGGCTTCTTTCTTCAGCCAGACCAGTGCGCGTTGGGAAAAGGGAGGGCGGGCGACAGCATCCATGACAGGCTCCGGGTGGGTGGTAGGTGGATCAGACCACAAGGCGGCGGGGGAGGTTCCCGGGTACGGCCAGTCGAGCATGGCTCGACTCTACATAATGAAAAACGGCGGGGTTGCGCCCGCCGTTTTCGCTCTCTTATTTCAGCCCGCGGAACTTCAGCAGCGGTTCCACCGACGGGTCCTTGCCGCGGAAATCGCGGTACAGGGTCGACAGTTCCACGCTGTTGCCGCGCGAGAGGATCTTGTCGCGGAACTCCTGGCCGTTGGCCGCGGTCAGGCCACCGTGCTCGGTAAACCACTGGAACGCGTCGTGGTCCAGCACTTCGGCCCAGAAGTAGGCGTAGTAGCCGGCCGAATAGCCGCCGCCCCAGATGTGGTCGAAGTAGGTGGTGCGGTAGCGCGGCGGCACCTGCGGCAGGTCCACCTTGAACTTCTTCAGCGCGCTGGCTTCGAAGGCGCCCACATCCTGCAGCGGGGCATCGGCCTTCTGGGTGTGCCAGGCCAGGTCCAGCAGCGCCGCCGACAGGTATTCGGTGGTGGCATAGCCCTGGTTGAAGCTGCGTGCCTTCAGGATCTTGTCCACCAGTTCCTGCGGCATCGGTTCGCCGGTCTTGTAGTTCTTGGCGTAGTTGGCGAACACCTTCGGGTCCAGCGCCCAGTGTTCGTTGAACTGCGAGGGGAACTCGACGAAATCGCGCGAGGTGGCGGTGCCGGCGATCGACGGGTACTTCACGTTGGAGAACATGCCGTGCAGCGCGTGGCCGAACTCGTGGAACAGCGTGGTGACGTCGTCGAAGCTGAGCAGCGCCGGCTGGCCTACGGCCGGCTTGGTGAAGTTGCAGACGTTGTAGACCACCGGCTTGGCACCGGTCAGGCCGTCCTGTTCAACGAACACGTCCATCCAGGCGCCGCCGGACTTGGTGTCACGCTTGAAGTAGTCGGTGTAGAACAGGGCCAGCGAGGTGCCGTCCTTGTCGAACACTTCGTACACCTTCATGTCCGGGTTGTAGGTCGGAATATCGGTGCGCGGCTTGAAGGTGATGCCGTACAGCTGGGTGGCGGCGTAGAAGACGCCGTTCTGCAGCACGTTGTCCAGTTCGAAGTACGGCTTGATCTGCGATTCGTCCAGATCGTACTTGGCCTTGCGCACCTGTTCGGCGTAGAAGTCCCAATCCGAAGCGGCCAGCTTGAAGCCGCCGTTCTGCGCGTCGATCACCTTCTGGATGTCGGCCGCTTCCTCGCGCGCCTTGGCGGTGGCCGCCGGCACGGTGTCGGTCAGCAGCTTCAGCGCCGCGGCCGGGGTCTTGGCCATCTGGTCGCCCAGGTTGTAATCGGCGTAGGTGTCAAAGCCCAGCAGCTTGGCCTTCTGCGCACGCAGCTGGGCCAGGCGCTGCACGGTCTGCCGGGTGTCGTTGGCATCGCCCCGTTCGGCGCGGGTTTCCGAAGCCTTCAGCACAGCGGCGCGCTGGTCGCGATCGCTCAGCGAACCCAGCACCGGCTGCTGCGTGGTGTTCTGCAGCGGCAGCAGGAACTTGCCGTCCAGCTTGCGGGCGCTGGCGTCGGTGGCCGCGGTGTTGATCGCGTTCTCGTCCAGACCGGCCAGCTTGGCCTTGTCGTCCACCACAACGGCGGCGGCGGCGGTGGCCGCGACCAGGCGGGTGTGGAACTGGGTGGACAGCGTGGTCTCTTCCACGTTCAGCTTGCGCAGGCTGGCCTTGTCGGCGTCGGACAGCTGGGCGCCAGCGCGCACCAGACCGTCGTAGTAATGCTCGACTAGGCGCTTCTGCACCGGGTCCAGCTCCAGCGTGTCGCGCTGGTCGTACAGCGACTTCACGCGCGCGAACAGCTTCGGATCAAGGTTGATCTCGTCCTGGTGCGCGGCCAGCTTCGGTGCGATTTCTTCCTGGATCTTCTGGCGTGCGTCGGTGCCATCGGCCTGGACCAGGCCGAAGAAGATGCGCGACACGCGGGTGAGGGTTTCACCACTGCGCTCCATCGCCACCAGGGTGTTGTCGAAGGTGGCCGGCTCGGGGTTGTCGGCGATCTTGCGCACGTCGGCCAGGTGTTGGCGCATGCCTTCTTCGAAGGCCGGCAGGTAGTCGCTGTCCTTGATCTTGTCGAACTGCGGCGCCTGGAACGGCAGCGTGCTGGCGCTCAGCAGCGGGTTGGTGGAGGCATCGGCCGGCTGCTGGGCCGGGGTCTGCTGGGCTTCGGACACGGGGGTGGACTCCTTGCCGGAACAGGCCGCCAGCGCCAGGCTGATGGCGGCGGCCAGGACTACGGTACGCGACATGTAGAACGCTCCTTGGGCGGGCGGTAGGGAATGACAGCCCTCCACCCTACTCCTGTCGCGGCCGCCCGGCATGTGCCGGACGTGGCGTGTATGCGGCCGCTGCGGGGCGTTTCAGACCGTGCCGCGGGTCTTGCCCATCCACGGGCGGTAGAACTCACGGATGGCCGCCATGTCGGCGGCATCATCGCCGGTGGGGGTGAACAGCGGGCCGATGCCGATGGTCTTTTCCGGGTAGTGGAAGTACGCCGCCAGGACCGGCACGTCGGCCATCCGCGCGATCTTCAGGAAACCGGCCTTCCAGTCCTTCACCGCCTTGCGGGTGCCTTCGGGGGTGATGGCGAACCACATTTTTTCGTTGTTGCGCAGCAGGTCCACGGCCTGGCCGACCGTGCCCTGCGGCGCACTGCGGTCCAGCGGGATCACCCCCAGACGGTGCAGCAGCGGGCCCAGCGGCCACCAGAACAGCGAGGCCTTGCCCAGCACCTTCACCTTCATGCCCAGCGCGATCTTGGCCGCCATGCCCCACAGCCCGTCCCAGTTGGACGAATGCGGGGCGATGATGAAGACCAGGCGCGGAATGTCCGGCAACGTGCCGGTCACCTTCCAGCCGCCCAGGCGCAGGGTGCAGCGCGCCAGCCAGCGCAGGAAGGCGTTGGGTTTGACCTGCGGCATGTTCGGCGGCACGGCCGGCAGCAACGGCGTCGGGTTGTTCAAGCAATCACTCCCAGTCACGTGATGAGCGCCCGCGCTTGATCTGCGCGCGCCCGCGTTTGGCGTCCAGACGACGCAGTTTCGAGCCCAGGGACGGCTTGGTGGCCTTGCGCGGCTTGGGCACGTTCAGCCCGGCCTGGATGAAAGCCGCCAGCCGCTCGCGCGCATCCTCGCGATTGCGATCCTGGGTGCGGAACCGTTGCGCATCGATGACAAGCACGCCTTCGCCGGTCATGCGCCGGTCGCGGCGCGCCAGCAGGCGCTCGCGCAGCGGCTCGGGCAACGAGGGCGAGCCGGCCACATCGAAACGCAGTTCCACCGCGGTGGAGACCTTGTTGACGTTCTGCCCGCCGGCACCGCTGGCACGCACGAACCGCTCGACGATCTCGCCGTCGGGGATTTCAAGCTGCGCGCTGATGGTGACCGGTCCACTTCCCATGCGCGCATTGTAGCGGCACCGGCGCCGCCGTGGCCGCCATCGCGCGCCGTATGCCGCCGATCAGGTACCGAACACGCCGCCTTCGCCTGCCCAGCAGGTATGCTGGGCCTTCCATGTACCGCAGGAAGCTTCGCATGACCCGCCTTGTTCCCACCCTGCCCGCGCGCCTGTGCCGCGTTGCCCTGCTGCTGGCCCTGGCCGCGTGCAGCAGCCCGGTCTGGGCCGCGCCGCCGACCGACAGCGACATCAACCGCCTGCTGGCCGCCTCGCGCGCGCAGACCATGCTCGACGCGGCGCTTCCGCAGATCGAGGCGATGCAGCAGCAGCAGTTCCAGCAGGCCACCGCGCAGCGCCAACTGACCGCCCAGCAGCAGGAACAGCTGCAGCGCATCCAGGCGCGCACCAACCAGACCCTGCGCCAGGCGCTGTCGTGGCAGCAGCTGCGCCCGATGTATGTCGATCTCTACAAGAAGACCTTCAGCAAGGAAGACGTGCTGGCCATGGCCGAGTTCTACGAGAGCCCGGCCGGCCAGAGCCTGCTGGACAAGACCCCGGCGCTGATGCAGAACGTGATGGTGGCCATCCAGACCCGCATGCAGCCGTTGATCACCGATCTGCAGAAAGACCTGGAAGCGATCGTGAACGAGCCGGAAAAGAAATAACCCCGTCAGGGTCGGATCCCTTTCCCAACGGGAAAGGGCTCTGACCCCGGCGCGACCGTCATTCCACCTGCCAGCCGAACAGGTCCAGCGCCTTCTGGAAATCGGCATCCACCGGCGCGCGCACATCCAGCATGCCGCCATCGGGGTGGGGGAAACGCAGGCGCTCGGCGTGCAGCAGCATGCGGTGCACGCCCTGCATGCGGAAGTTGCGGTTGTGGCGGCCGTCACCGTGGCTGGTATCGCCAATCAGGTGGTGCGACAGGTGCTTCAGGTGCCGGCGGATCTGCCGGAAGCGACCGGTCAGCGGCTGGCAGCGCAGCAGCGCATAGCGCGAACTGGCGAATTCGCCCACGGGCACGCAGAGTTCGCCGGTGGCCAGGCGCTGGAAATCGGTCACCGCCGGCTTCTTCACCGGCTTGCCAGGCCCGCCATCCAGATCGTGGTCCACCTGCCAAGTCTCCTCGGCCGGCCAGCCGCGGCAGATGGCCAGGTAATCCTTGCTCACTTCACCGCCCATCAGCGCCTTGCCCAGCGCACTGGCGGTATCGCGGTCGAAGGCCAGCAGCAGGCAGCCGCTGGTGGCGCGGTCCAGGCGATGGACCAGGAAGATCGGGCGACCCAGCTGCTCGCGCAGGCGGTCGGCCAGGAAATCATCTTCGCCGCGGGCCAGCTTGCTGTCATGGACCATCAGCCCGGCCGGCTTGTTGACCACGGCCAGCCGTTCATCCAGATGCAGCAGCTGCAGGGGGGCGGTTTCGGGGGCGGTTTCGGTATCGGTACTCACCGCCGGATTATACGGGGGCGCTCGCGTGGGGTCGGAGCCCTTTTCCTGCGGAAAAGGGTTCTGACCCCATACAACGGCGGCAAGAGCCATCAGCCGTTGCGCACCGCCAGCAGTTCACCATTGCCCACCGGCACCAGGCTGGTACTGAAATCCGCATCCGCATCCAGCAACGCGCGCAGCGGCTGCATCTGTGCGGCGTGCGAGGTGGCGTTGTCCACCACCAGCAGGCCGCCGGGGCGCAGCACGCGGCGCAGCTGCGGCCACCAGCCGGCGTACTGTTCGCGGTCCGAATCAAGGAACAGCAGGTCCACGCTGGCGTCGTCCGCCGCGGCCAGCCAGACCCCCGCATCGCCCTGCACCAGGGTGATGCGCCCGCCCAGCCCGCTGCGAGCGAAGTTCGCGCGCGCCATCGCCACCTTGTCGGCAGCGTATTCCAGCGTGGTCACCTGACCATCGATCGCCGCTGCAGCCTCGGCCAGCCACAGCGTGGAATAGCCGTTGGAGGTGCCGATTTCCAGCACGCGCCGGGCCTGGCCGAAACGCACCAGCACCGACAGCAGTTCTCCGGTGTCGGCGGTGATGTTCAGCATGCGCCGGCCCCGTTCGCTTTCGCGCGCATCGTTGTCGGCGCCGTGGCGCGCCAGTTCGTCCTTCAGTGCTGCCAGATCCATGTCTCGTCCTGCAGGGCGTGCCGCATTCGGCACGTTCGGATGATTGTCACGCGAACGCCGCCGCCGTAGCGACTGGCGCAACCCACGCGGTTTCCACCACCGCGCTGTGATCCTGCGCGCTTTTCGGAAATGTTGCATGGATCACCCGTATCTGCGCTGCGATAGTCCCGGCCCGCTCGGCGCACGCCCCGGCACACGCGCCTGCTTCCCGAATCCCGCAAGGACCCCGCCATGCCCCTGGATATTCTGGCGATCGGCGCCCACCCCGATGACATTGAACTGGGCTGCGGTGGCACCCTGGCCAAACTGGCCCGCGACGGCGCGCGCGTGCATGCACTGGTGCTGAGCCGTGGCGGCCGCGGCTGCCACGACGGCGCCGATCGCAGCGGCGAATCGCATCGCGCCCTGCAGCAGCTGGGCGCCCTGCACGTGCAGCAGTGCGACTTTCCCGATACCTGCTTCCCGGCCTGCCGCAACGAGCTGATCGCGACCATCGAACGTGCCTGCGCCGCCGTGGCGCCGCAGCGCGTCTACACCATGTGCGGCCAGGACCACCACCAGGACCATCGCACCGTGCATGAGTGCTCGATCATTGCCTGCCGCGGCGTGGGTCAGGTGCTGTGCTACGAAAGCCCCAGCACGCTGCCGCAGTTCGCGCCACAGGTGTTCGAAGACATCAGCGCACAGCTGGAGCAGAAGATCCTGGCGCTGCGCGAACATGCCAGCCAAGGCGAACGCCAGTACATGCAGGAAAGCCATCTGCGCTGCCACGCGCAGTTCCGTGGCCAGCAGATCGGCCTGGGGCCGTGCGAAGGCTTCCTGGCCCACCGGATGGTGCTGTGATGAAGACGCTGCTGTTCCTGGCCATGTGTGCCTTCATCGGCGTGCGCCTGCTGGTGCATGCCGCCCGCCGGCCCAGCGCGCGGCTGCACAGCATCGACGCAATCGTGCCCGCCTACAACGAGGCACCGTGCCTGGCACGCTCGCTCACCGACCTGCTGCACAACCGCTACGTGGCGCGGGTGATCTGCGTGAATGATGGTTCCACCGATACCACCGCGCAGGTGCTGGACGACCTGCAGGCGCAGTGGCCCGGGCGCCTGCTTGCGGTGCACCAGGCCAACACCGGCAAGGGCGGCGCCTTGATGCACGGCCTGCAGCATGTCACTGCCGAACAGGTATTCCTGACCGATGCCGATACACGCATCGACCCCCAGGGCGATGGCCTGGGCCACCTGCTGGCCGAGATCGAACGCGGCGCCGATGCCGTGGGCGGCGTACCTTCTTCCTGCCTGCGCGGCGCCGGCTTCCTGCCCCATGTGCGCGCCAGCCTGAAGCTGCCGATGATCGTGATCAAGCGCAGCTTCCAGCAGTGGCTGGGCGGCGCGCCCTTCATCGTCTCCGGTTCGTGCGGGCTGTTCCGCACCGCCGTGCTGCGCAAGGTGGGGTTTTCCGACCGCACCCGCGTGGAAGACCTGGACATGTCGTGGTCGCTGGTGGCGCAGGGCTTCCGCGTGCGGCAGAGCATCCGCTGCGTGGTCTATCCGCAGGAATGCAACACGCTGCGCGAGGAATGGCGACGCTGGCGGCGCTGGATCGTGGGCTATGCCGTCTGCATGCGCCTGCACCGAGGCCTGCTGCTCAGCCGCTTCGGGGTGTTCAGCATCCTGCCGATGCTCCTGCTGGCGCTGCTGGGCGTGGCCGCTTCGCTGCATGTGTGGTTCGGTGCCACGCAGGTGCACGGCCCGGGTGGGCTGGTGCTGGCGGTGATGCCGCTGGTGTGGATCGGCATCGTGATGGCGCTGGCGATGATCAGCGCGGTGCACCACCGCAGCGCCTGGCTGGTGCCCGCTGCCGCGTTTTCCATGCTGTACGTGCTGCTGGCCTACGCCATCTGGCTGATGCACGGGCTGAAGGGGCTGTGCACCGGGCGCGAGCCAGCACGCGACAAGCCGACGAGGTACCCGCATGTGGTGGAATGACCTGCAGGCGATGGCCACCGCGCTGGCCACGATGTCACCTGCCATCGATTCGCAGGCACAGGTCTCGCCGCGGGCCACCGTGCAGGGTGCGGTGCGCATCGGCGCCGGTACACGCGTCTGCGATGGCGCCCATATCCAGGGCCCGGTGCTGATCGGCTGCGACTGCGTGATCGGCAACCACGCGCTGCTGCGTGGGCCGCTGCAGATCGGCGATGGCACGCGCATCGGCTTCGCCAGCGAGCTGAAGCACGCGCTGATCGGCCAGCAGGTCAGCATCGGCCCGCAGTGCTTCATCGGTGACAGCCGCATTGACGACCACGCCTACCTGGGCGCGCTGGTGCGCACAAGCAACCATCGCCTGGATGGCGCCACTGTCTGCGTGCATGTGGACGGCAACGTGCACGACAGCCAGCGCGACAAGCTGGGCGCATGGATCGGCGCACGCGCCGCGCTGGGCGTCGGCGTGATCATCCTGCCCGGGCGCATCGTCGCTGCGGGCAGCCAGTTCGGCCCACGCATCACCGTGGAACGAAACCTGCCGCCGGGCCGCTACCGGCTGGCGCAGCAGCTGCATTCCCAACCCCTGGAGTAACCACCATGCGATTGATCTTCCGTGGCGCACTGCCGTGCGCTCTGCTGCTGGCCGTGTCCAGCGCCCACGCCGGCATCGACCGGGTTGCGCTGCAACTGGACCACGCCGACTACACCGATGGCTTCGGCCACCGCGATGTGCAGACCCTGGACGTGGCCGGGCGCAGTGGCGACAGCCGCTGGCACCTGGGCCTGGCCCATGGCGAGCGTGACTACGGCAGTGCCCGTTTCGGCGGCAACCGGGTGCAGGGCTCGCTGCACCACACCTGGTCGCCGCGGTTTTCCACCCGCACCGCGGCCACGGCGTCCAACGACGACCCGGTGTTCGTGAACCGGCAGATCCAGCAGGACCTGCAATGGAAGGTAGCGCCGCAGACCGTGCTGAGCGTGGGCGGCAAGTACGCCGAATACCACGCCGGCGCCTACGTCAGCGGCTGGTCGGTCGGGGCGTCGCACTACTTCCCGCGGGTGACCGCCTCGCTGCGGCATGAGCGCCACCGCCAGTCGAACGGCCCCGATGGCCATGGCACCACGGTGTCGCTGCGGCTGAAGGACAGCAGTGGGCGCGGCTCCACCCAGCTGTGGCTGGGCCAGGGTACCTCCGGGTATACCGCCGATGCGGACCCGCTGCTGCTGCGCGAACACGACAGCAAGCGCGTCTTCCTGCGCCGCAACCAGCCGCTGGGCCAGCATCTGATGCTGGAAGCCGGTCTGGGCAAGACCTGGCATTCAACGCGTCTGGATCGCTTCCAGAGCGTGCAGTCGCACCTGGGCCTGGGCTACCACTGGTAGCCGCAGGGGGCTGGCAGCGTGCGGCGCTGCCAGCCGATCAGCCGTGCGCGCTCAGCGCCACCAGGCGCGGGCCAGCGCGACCGCGCCCAGCACCGCCGCACCCAGCCCCAGCATGGGCAGGTCGCCCCAGTACCAGCCCGGCGGCTGCAGCACGTACAGCAGCGCGGCAATGGCCAGCAGGCCCACGCCGGTAATCGCCCCGACCGCGCGCTTCTGCAGCTTCTGCAGGCTGGCGTCCAGCGCCACCAGATCGCGCGAACGCATGGCCAGTTCGTGGCGGCCTTCCACCTGCTGGCTCAGCCAGGCATGCACCAGGCGCGGCATGTCCGGCGCGTGGGTCATGATTTCCGGCAGGCGCTTGCCGATCTCGCGCACCACCCGGCGCGGGCTGTAACGCTCGCGCAGGATCTTCGCCAGCACCGGCTTGGCCACGGCCCAGATGTCGATCTGCGGGTCCAGCTGGCGGCCCACGCCTTCGATGTTCAGCAGGGTCTTCTGCAGCAGGATCAGCTGCGGCTGCAGGGTCAGCTGGTAACGCTGGGCCACCCGGAACAGCTTCAGCAGCACTTCGGCCAGCGAAATCTGCGACAGCGGCCGGGTGAAGTACGGTTCGCACACCGAACGCACCGCCGCTTCCAGATCGTCGATGCGCACGTTGTCGGGCATCCAGCGCGCCTGCACGTGCAGCTCGGCAATGCGGCGGTAGTCGCGATTGAAGATGGCCATGAAGTTCTCGGCCAGGTAGTACTGATCTTCCTGCGAGAGCTGGCCCATGATGCCGAAGTCCAGCGCGATGAAGCGCGGATTGTCGCGGCGCGCCGGATCGGTGTCGACCCAGATGTTGCCGGCGTGCGCATCGGCGTGGAAGAAGTTGTCGCGGAACACCTGGGTGTAGAACACCCGCACGCCCTTGGCGGCCAGTGCCTTGCGGTCGATGCCGGCCTGGTCCAGGGCGACGATGTCGTCGGACGGAATGCCCCACACCCGTTCCAGGGTCAGCGCGCGTTCGGCGGTGTGGCTCCAGATGACCTCCGGCACGTACAGGTCGTCGCTGTTTTCCCAGAACCGGCGCAGCACGCTGGCATTGGCGCCTTCGCGCTGCAGGTCCAGTTCGGCGGCCAGGGTGTTTTCAACCTCGGCCACCACTTCGCGCGGGCGGATCTTGTCGGAACGCGGATGGGTGCGTTCCACCAGGCTGGCCAGCGAGTTCAACAGCGCGATGTCAGCGTCGATCTGCTTTTCGATGCCCGGGCGCAGCACCTTCACCACAACCTGGCGGCCATCGGCCAGGGTGGCCGCGTGCACCTGCGCGATGGAGGCCGAGGCCAGCGGTTCGGTATCGAAGCTGGCAAAGGCCTCGCTGACCGGCAGGCCCAGCGCTTCTTCCACGATGCGGCGTGCGGTATCGCCGTCGAATGGCTTGACCCGGTCCTGCAGCAGGGTCAGCTCCGTGGCCACGTCCGGCGGCACCAGGTCGCGACGGGTCGACAGGATCTGGCCGAACTTGACGAAGATCGGGCCCAGGTCCTGCAGTGCCAGGCGCAGGCGTGCGCCACGCGACTGCGCGGCAATGGCGGCCGGTGCGCGCGGCACGAAGGGTTTGGCCAGGCGCAGCCAACGCTCGGCCGCGGTGCCCTGCAGCAGGTCGTCCAGGCGGTAACGCAGAATGACCCGGCCGATGCGGTGGGCCCGCAGCAGGGCCTTCATGCGACACCCCGCAGGCGCTGCACGCGCACCTGCAATCGTTCAACGTCGTCGCGCAGCACGTCCACGTCATCGTGGAAGGCGTCCAGTTCGCCACGCGGCACCACGTCACGCGATTCTTCGGTGACGAATTCGGCGGCACTGTGGGCCAGGTCGATGGCGCCCTGGCGCGCGTGCTGCAAGGCGCTGCGCAGGGTGTTGGCCACCTGCACGCCCAGCACGTCGCCGAACACGCTCACGAACGGCTGCTGCCAGTCCGGATCGAAGCCCTTGGCCAGCTGCTGCAGGCGGCGCGCCAGTTCGGCATCGCCGGCCACGCGTACGCGGCCCTTGCCGGCATCGTCGCCGCGCCGCGCGTTGGCCAGCAGCGGCAACTGCGCCAGCACCCCGGCCAGGCTGCTGCGCACGGCCAGGTCGGCTTCCTGGGCGTCCACCGGGCCCACGCGCAGCTGGTCGCCGTCCACGCTGATGCGCATGGCCAGCGCCGGCGCTTCCAGAGTCAGGTCGATGTGCCGGCCGTGCAGGCTGGCCAGGGCGTGGCGGGTGTCCGGATCCAGCGCCAGGGCGCGGTTCAGGGCGATCTGCAGGGCGCGGCCAGCGACCGGCTTGAGGGACTTGAGCAGGGAAAGAGCCATGTGGCCATTCTACCTGCGTGGGTGGTGGGCGGATGCAGGCACGTTGCCGCGGTAGAGTCGACCGTTGGTCGACTGACCTTCCGCGTCCTGCCAGTGGACCAACGGTCGACTCTACCTTTCCCCGTGCCACCGGGCGGTTCATGCTGTGGGGCCTTGTTGCACAGGACATCGCATTGCCCATGGCACGTACCCGGGTTGGCATCATTTTCGGCGGCACGTCTTCCGAACACGAAGTTTCGCTGCAGTCGGCGAAGAACATCCTCGATGCGCTGGATCGCGAGCGCTACGAACCGGTGCTGGTCGGCATCGACAAGCAGGGTCAGTGGCATCTGCTGCAACCCGATGCGTTCCTGCTCAACGCCGATGATCCGGCGCGGATCGCGCTGCGCCCGTCCGGCGCCACGCTGGCGCTACAGCCGGGTGCAGGGCAGGCGCAGCTGCAGCCGGTGAACGCACCGGCGGCACTGGGGCCGATCGATGTGGTGCTGCCGATCGTGCACGGCCCGCTGGGTGAGGACGGTGCGCTGCAGGGCCTGCTGCGCATGGCCGGTCTGCCGTTCGTGGGCTCGTCGGTGCTGGGTTCGGCGGCGGCGATGGACAAGGACGTGGCCAAGCGCCTGCTGCGCGATGCCGGCCTGCCGGTGGCGCCGTGGGTGTGCATCCGCCGCCACCAGGCGGCGCAGGTGGATGTGGCCGCGCTGATCGCACAGTTGGGCCTGCCCCTGTTCGTGAAGCCGGCCAACCAGGGTTCGTCGGTGGGCGTGAGCAAGGTGAAGGATGCGGCCGGCTTCGCGGCGGCGCTGGAACTGGCGCTGCGCCACGACCACAAGGTGCTGGTGGAATCGGCCGTGGCCGGTCGCGAGATCGAATGCGCGGTGCTGGGCAACGCGCAGCCGCAGGCCAGCGTGTGTGGCGAGGTGGTGGTGCATGACGAATTCTACGCCTATGACACCAAGTATCTGAACGCGGCGGGGGCCGATGTGGTGGTGCCGGCGGCGATCGATGCCGACAGCCAGGCGCGTATCCAGCAGATCGCGCTGCAGGCGTACCAGGCGCTGGAGTGCGCCGGCATGGCGCGGGTGGATGTGTTCCTGGGCGCGGATGGGAAGATCACCATCAACGAGATCAACACCTTGCCTGGCTTCACCCGCATCAGCATGTATCCCAAGCTGTGGGGCGCAAGTGGGCTGGGCTACACCGCGCTGATCACGCGGTTGATTGAACTGGCGCTGGAACGGCACGCGGCCGACAAGGCGCTGGTGTAGTGCGGGGGGCCCCGCATCGCGTGCGACGCGCGGGGCCCCGCTTCTGTAGAGTCGAGCTTGCTCGACTGCTGTTGGAACAGTCGAGCATGGCTCGACTCTACAGGTGCGTCACAGGTGCGTTGGTCGAGCAGGCTCGACTCTACCCGCGCTTGCGGAACATCGAGATCACCGCAAGGATCAGGAACACGACGAACAGGATCCAGGCGATGTTGCTGGCGGCGCCGGCAATGCCGGAGAAGCCGAGCACGGCGGCGATGATGGCGATGACGAAGAAAATAACGGCGTAGTGCAGCATGGCGCTCCTCGCGATGGGTCGGGCCGTGGATGGCGTGGGTCCATCCTCCCGATCTGGCGGTGTGCAACCGGTGACGGCAACTTCTGCGCGCGATGAAGCCTTCAGCGCCGTGATGCCGCCGTCACGAGGCCGCGTGCAGGCGGCGCAGCCCTTCTTCGATGCTGACCTGCGGCACGTAACCGAAATCGCGGCGCGCCGGTTCCATGCTGTACCAGTGCGGCGTGCACAGCTGTTCGGCCAGGAACCGGGTCAACGGCGGTTCGCCGGGCAGGCGCAGCAACGGCCACAGGCGCTCGCAGACGGCGCCGATGCGGTAGGCGGTCTTGAAGCTGAGGGTTTTCTCCACGGCCGGGGCATTCACCGCCGCCAGCAGCTTGTTCAACAGCTCGCGCATCGGCAGCGGTTCGCCATTGGAAATGAAATAGGCCTTGCCGGCACAGGCCGCACCCGGGGCCAGCGCGTCGAACGCCAGGAAGTGCGCCAATGCGGCGTTGTCGATGTAGGTGGTGTCGACCTTGTTGCTGCCGTCACCGACCAGGCGCAGGCGGCCCTGGCGGGCACGCTCGGCCAGCCGCGGTACCAGCTGCAGATCACCCGGTCCCCAGATCAAGCGCGGGCGCAGCGCCACCGTGGCCAGGCTGGCATCGTTGGCGGCCAGCACGCGCTGCTCGGCAATCGCCTTGGTCGCCGCGTACGGGGCCTGGAAATTCTCGCCGTACGGCACTTCGTCGGCGCCCAGCCCTTCCACCGGGTGGGTGGCGCGGTGGGTCACGCTGGGCGTGGAGGTATAGACCAGGCGGCCGACGCTGTGCGCGCGGCAGGCGGCAATCACGTTGTCGGTGCCCACCACGTTGGCCTGGTGGTAGCTGTCATAGCTGCCCCAGGCACCGGCCTTGGCGCCGTTGTGGAACACCGCGTCCACCCCGGCCACCGCATGCTGCACAGCCTGCGGGTCGGCCAGGTCGCCACGGATCTGGCCCACACCCATCGCCTGCAACGCCGGGTAGTGGCCACGGTTGAGCGCCAGCACCTGGTGGCCGCGCTCAAGCAGGCCGCGGCACAGGGCCTGTCCGAGGAAGCCACCACCACCGGTAACCAGGATCTTCATGCACGCTTCTCCAATTCAGCGCTGGCCCAGACGGCCAGCTTTTCGCGGCCGATCTTGGCGTTGTGTCGAATGTCCACCGGGAAGCCCGGGTGGACCAGGAAGTGCTGCACATCGGCAGCGGGCAGGTGCGTGGCCGCATGGGCGCGCAGCGCCTCCTGAAGGGCCGCGCCATCGCGGCTGCCGCGCTGCAGCTCCACGCACAGCACCGGCACCTGTGCACCGGCCGGGCCCACGCCCACCAGTGCGGTGCGCGCCACGCCGGGCAGCGTGTTGAACACCGGCTCCACCTGTTCGGTGTACAGCGGCCCGCGCGCGGTTTCCACGCGGTGGGTCTTGCGCCCACAGAACCACAGGCGGCCCTGCGCATCGAAGTAGCCGACATCGCCCATGCGGTGCACGATGCGGTTGCTGCCATCGGCCAGGGCTTCGGCAATCTTTGCAGCCGCCGTGGCCTGCGGGCGGTTGAAGTAGCTGTCGGTGGCGGTCGGTCCGGCCACGGTGATCTCGCCCACTTCGCCCACGCCCAGCACGCGCACCTGCGACCAGTCGGGAAGCGGGGCGTCATCGATGGCGATGATGCGCACTTCGTTGGGGGCCACCACGCTGCCCACGCAGGTGCCGGCGCCGGCTTCGGTGGCGGCGCGCGTACGTTCCAGCTCGCGCCCTTCCACCACGGCCACCGGCAGGCATTCAGTAGCGCCATAGGGCGTCCAGAACTGCGCATCGTCCGGCAGCAGGCGGCGGATGGTGGCCACCACGTCCGGCGGCACCGGGGCGCCGGCCGAGGTGACCCGGGTGACCGAGGGCAGCGGCCGGCCATGGCGGGCCAGCACGCGCATCAATGCCGGCGAACCGAACAGCTGGGTCACGCCGAAACGCTGGATGGCATCGTGCAGCCGCGCCGGGTCGGCCTGCGCCGGCCGGGTCGGGTCCATGTCCGGAATGACCGAGGTCAGCCCCAGCGCCGGGTCGAACAGCGCGAACGGCGGGAAGGTCGGCAGGTCCACCCCGCCCGCTTCCATGCCGAAGGCGTTGCCCAGCAGGTCGATCTGGCCGACGAAATGGCGGTGGCGGTAGACCACGCCCTTGGGCACGCCGGTGGAGCCGCTGGTGAACAGGATCGCGGCCATGTCCTCGCCGTCGGTGGCGGCCAGCATCGGGCCGCTGGCGGCGCCGGCGCGCTCCAGCGCGGCCAGGGTGGTGCCGCCCCAGCCCAGCCGCTGGCCCACAGTCACCAGGCGGGTGGCCGACGGTGCCCAGCGCAGCGCCAGACGGGCCAAGTGGGCCAGCGGAATGCCGATGAACGCCTCCGGCTGCGCTTCGTCCAGGCACTGCTTCAGCGCGCGCTTGTCGATGCCCGGATCGACCAGCACCGGCACCGCGCCCAGCTTGAACAGGGCGAACATCAGCAGGAAGAACTCCGGCGAAGGCCGCACCATCACCACCGTGCGCACGCCGCGGCCGATGCCGTAGCCGGCCAGGCCGGCGGCCATGGCATCGCTGCGGGCGTCCAGCTGGCGGTAGTCCAGGGTCACGTCATAGGCGGCCATGCCGTTGCCAGCGCCTCTGCGGCCGGGGCAGCGGATGGCGATCTGGTCGGGGCGTTCACGGGCCAGTTCCGGCAGCCGCGCGGCAATATTGCAGGGTCGGTTCATCCGTTCATTGTCGCCGCTTACGGAATTTCTTGCGCGGCGGCCGACTTCGTGGAGAATCCGCAGCCTCGTCCCCCCATTCCACTGCCGCCCGAGGCGGCCTGACCATGCAACATCCCTGCATGACCTGCGGCGCCTGCTGCACCCAGTACCGCGTGGCCTTTCACTGGATGGAATCGGACGAGGTCACCCCCGGCGGGGTACCGCATCAGCTGACTGAAACGCTGGACCCGCATCGCCTGTGCATGCGCGGCACCCATTCCAAGCCGGTGCGCTGCGTGGCCCTGGATGCGCAGATCGGCGTGTATTCACGCTGCACCATCCACCCCAACCGGCCCAGCGTGTGCCGCGAGGTCGATGCCTCGTGGGAATACGGCAAGGCCAGCCCGCAGTGCGACAAGGCGCGCATTGCCTATGGCCTGGACCCGCTGACCCCGGCGGACTGGGAAGGCAGCGACGGCAGCCCGATCGCAGCCTGAGACCAGGGGTCGGATCCGTTTCGCAGAAACGGCTCTGACCCCGCGCACCGATCAGATCGGGTTGGCATCCAGGAAGGCGCGGATCTTCGGCACCAGCACTTCGTGCTTGTCTTCCAGCACGTAGTGGTTGGCATCGTCGAACGCATGCACCTGGGCGGCCGGCAGCGCGGCCTGGAAGCCCTTCAGGAAGTGGTGGTCGAACACGATGTCGCGCAGGCCCCAGCCGATGAAGGCCGGGCGATCGGCGAAGGACGGCAGCGCCTGGCCGGCGCGTTCCAGCAGCGACCAGCCCTTGTCGGCCGGCGACAGCGGAATGTCCTGCATGAAACGGATCGTGCTGATGCGGTTGGCGTAGCTGTTGTACGGCGCCACGTAGGCGCGGCGCACATCGGCCGGCATCTTCCGCTCCACGCCCAGCCACGAGGCACCGGACGAGAACGCATTGAAGGTGCGGATGATCCACTCACCGACCTTCCAGTGCCGGCCCAGCGCAATCTGCCACGGCATCTTCTTCGCCGCCGGCAGCGGGAAGGCCGCGGTGTTGAGCACCACCAGGCGCTTCACCTGGTCGTGGTGCGACAGCGCCCAGCCGAAACCGATCATGCCGCCCCAGTCGTGCACGGCCAGGGTGACCGGGCCGGTGATGCCCAGGTGCTTCAGCAGCGCATCCAGGTCGTCCACGCGCGACTGCAGGGTGTACTCGTAGCGGCTGTCATCGGGCTTGTCCGACAGGCCCATGCCGATATGGTCGGGCACGATGCAGCGGTACCTGTCCGACAGGCCGGCCACCAGCGTGCGCCAGTAATAGCTCCACGACGGGTTGCCGTGCACCATCACCACCACCTCGCCATCGCGCGGGCCCTCGTCGAGATAGTTCATCGACAGACCGGGGCGAACCTCGAAACGCTGCGGGTGGGCGGGGTAACCGGGAAGATCGCGCATGCGGAGCACCTAAGGAGAGTCGCGGCGCACTGTAGAGCCGAGCCATGCTCGGCTGCTTTCTCGTCCGCTGCTGAAGAGCCGCGCTGCGCGCGTGAGCCGAGCAGGGCTCGGCTCTACAGGAGATCGTGCAGCAGGCTGTTTACCAGACCACTTCGGCCATCGAGCAGTTCAGGCCCGAGCCGATGCCCAGAAGCGCGATGCGATCGCCCTTCTTCAGCTTGCCCAGCTGCTTGAGCTTGCTCAGCACGATCGGCACCGAGGCCGGGCCGATGTTGCCGTGCTCGCCGAAAATGGTCATCACCTTCTTCGGGTCGATGCCGAAGTTCTTGATGAACGCGGCGGTGTGCGGCTGGCTGACCTGGTGGATGACGAACTGGTCCAGTTCCTCCACGGCCCAGCCCAGGGCGATCTTGGCGGCGGCAAAGGTCTTCTGCGCCAGCTTGATGCCTTCGATCAGCAGCAGGCGGGTGTCGGTCACCATGCGGTCCAGGTTGCCCAGGCACAGCTGGTTCCACTCGGTGGCCGAACGGGTCACGCCACCCTTGTAGCGTGGGGCGTCGGGCACCAGTTCCGAGCGCGCCATCACCATGGCCGCGGCGCCCGAACCGGTGGTCAGGGCCGCCAGTTCGTTGCGGAAATCGTCGGCGGTGACGTCCGGGGCGGTCATCCGCTCCAGGGTCTTTTCGTAGACCAGATTGGCGGTTTCGCCATCGACCACCAGCGCGTAGTCGATGTCACCGCGCTCGAGCATGCGCGCGGCAATATCCATGCCGTTGATGAAGGCCAGACACGCATTGGCCACATCGAAGGTCATGCATTCGTCGCTGACGCCCAGGTTGCCCGACACGATGGAGGCCGTGGACGGCTCCAGGTAGTCGCGGCTGACCGAGGTGTTGACCAGCAGGCCGACCTGGCCGGCGGTGATGCCGGCATCTTCCAGCGCCTTGCGGCCGGCCATGGTGGCCGCGTCCGAGGCCAGCACGCCGGTGTCCCACAGGCGGCGGGCGTGGATGCCGGCGATATCTCCCAGCACGTCGGTGCGGATACCCAGGCGGTCCAGGGTCGGCTGCAGGCGGTCGTTGATTTCCTTGGTCGTCAACGTATGCGGCGCGTCGACGTGTGCGAGGCCGGCGATCGAGACATTCTTGAAGAGCATCGAGGTTAGCGCCAAGGCTCAGGCAAAAGGGGGCGCTATTCTATAACCCCCGCGCCTTCACCGCATCTTTACGAATTCAGCCTTCCCCGTATGGTGAAGGATTCAGCGTGGCGGGCACTGGAACGCGGCGAAGCGCTGGCTGCCATCGGCCGGGGCGGCGGCGGCCTGCACGGCGTTGGCGCCGGCACTGGGGGCCTCGTTGCGGGCCAGGGTTTCCAGCTCTTCCTGCACGCGCAGCGGGTTGCGGTTGTAGAAGCCCACCTTGCTCTTGACCGTTACCACCACCTCGCCCTTGGTGATGCAGCCGGCCGGAACCGGGCCTGCCGGCAGCACGCGGGTCGCCTTGCCGGCCGGTTCGATCGGCACCCAGGTGCAGGCGGTGACGGTGAGCAGCAGGGAAGAAAGCAGCAGAACGCGCATGGGCAGATCCTGGAAGGGTATGGGGCGATTCTGCCTGAACAGCCTGAATCGGGGGTAGCCGGGGATGGGGTCAGATCCCCCGGTAGCGGGGGGGGGGGGGGGGGGGGGGGGGGGGGGGGGGGGGGGGCGGGGGGGG
>NZ_JACVUD010000040.1:0-33564 GCF_016624905.1 Stenotrophomonas sp. S49
GCCCCCCGCCCCCCCACTCGCGCCCGGCGGGCCCCCCCCCCCCCCCCGGCGTTTTCGTTACGGGTTACATCATCCGCACGCGGAAGCGGCGGCCCTTGATCTTGCCGGCTTCCAGCTTCGCCACCGCCTTGTTCACCTGTTCGCGGGCGATGGCCACGTACGAGCGGGTGGGGAAGATCGCGATCTTGCCGATGTGCTTGCCCGACAGGCCGGCATCGCCGGTCAGCGCACCCAGGATGTCGCCGGGGCGCAGCTTGTCCGTCTTGCCGCCATCGATGCGCAGCGTGCGCATGGCCGCCTGCGGCAGCTCGGCCGGGCGCGAGGTCGCCAGCGGGGTTTTCTGCCAATCCAGCGGCTGACCCATCTGAGCTTCGATCGCCTCGGCACGGGTCTTCTCGCGGCCTGCCACCAGGCTGATCGCCAGACCGCTGGCACCGGCACGGCCGGTACGGCCCACGCGGTGCTGGTAGCTCTCCACGTCGGTCGGCAGTTCGTAGTTGATCACTGCCGCCAGTTCTTCCACGTCCAGGCCGCGGGCGGCCACATCACTGGCCACCAGCACGTTGCAACTGCGGTTGGCCAGGCGCAGCAGGACTTCCTCGCGGTCGCGCTGTTCCATGTCGCCATGCAGTGCGAGTGCGGAGAAGCCGAACTGCTGCAGCGAGTTGGCCACTTCGTCCACGTCCTTGCGGGTGTTGCAGAACACCACCGCCGATTCCGGCGTGTACTTCAGCAGCAGGCCGGCCAGCGCCTTCTGCCGGTGCGCCGGTTCCACTTCGCAGAACAGGTGGCGGATGGCCGGGGCCTGGTCGGCGCCTTCCACCGTTACTTCCACCGCATCGCGCAGCAGGTCGCGGGCGATGGCGCGGATGCTGTCGGGGAAGGTGGCCGAGAACAGCAGGCTCTGGCGGTCCTTGTGGGTGCGGCCGGCGATCTCGCGGATGGGTTCTTCAAAGCCCATGTCCAGCATGCGGTCGGCTTCGTCCAGCACCAGCGTGCGCACCGCGCCCAGGTTCAGTGCGCGCTTGCGGGCCAGTTCCTGCACGCGGCCGGGCGTGCCCACCACCACATGCGGGTCGTGGCCTTCCAGCGATGCCAGCTGCGGGCCCAGCGGCACGCCACCAACGAGCGTCAGCAGTTTCAGGTTGGGAATGCCGGTGGCCAGCTTGCGGATCTGCTTGCCGACCTGGTCGGCCAGTTCGCGGGTCGGGCACAGCACCAGCGCCTGCACGCGGATCAGGCTGGGGTCGATGGCCTGCAGCAGGCCCAGGCCGAAGGCCGCGGTCTTGCCGCTGCCGGTCGGCGCCTGTGCGATCACATCGCGGCGGTCCAGGATGGCGGGCAGGCTCTGCGCCTGGATCGGCGTAAGCGTGGTGTAGCCGAGGGCGTCCAGGCCGGGCTGCATGGCCGGGCTCAGCGGCAGGGTCGAAAAGTCAGTCATGGCACATTGTACCTGTCTGCGCGGCAGGGCCCGGGGTGTGGGCGGCATCCACGCATGGCGTGAATACACCGGGGGGCATCCACGCATGGCGCGGATCTACCGCCGGGTGTACCACGCGTTGATTCAGTAGATCCACGCCACGCGTGGATGGCGGTGTCCCGGCCCTCAGCCCAGCGCCGCCAGCACACCCTGGTGGATCGCCAACCCACCCAGCAGCAGCCACGCGAACAGGACCAGCGCCAGCAGCAGCGGCTTCAGCCCAGCCTGTCGCAGTGCAGACACATGGGTGGTCAGGCCCAGCGCGGCCATCGCCATCGCCAGCAGCACGGTGTCCAGCTGCACCAGCCCGGCCTGCAAACCTGCCGGCAGCACATGCAGCGAATTGAAACCGGCCACCGCCACGAATCCGAACGCGAACCACGGCACCACGATGCGCGGGGTCGTGCCTTCACCAGCCGCCTTGCCGCCACGCGCCAGCCACAGCGACAGCACCACCAGGAACGGTGCCAGCAGCATCACCCGCACCATCTTGGTGATCACGGCGGTATCGGCGGCGGCCTCGCTCACCGCGCGCCCGGCGGCCACCACCTGCGCCACCTCGTGCACGGTGGCACCGGTGAACAACCCGTACTGGCGCGCGTCCATGGCCAGCCAGCCATGCGACTGCGCCAGCGCAAACAGTGCCGGGTACAGGAACATGGCCAGCGTGCCGAACACCACCACGGTCGACACCGCCACGGTCACCTGCGCGGCGCGTCCGCGCACCACGGGTTCGGCGGCCATCACCGCCGCCGCGCCGCAGATCGCGCTGCCGGCACCGATCAGCATCGCCGCTTCGCGCTCCATCTTGAACACGCGCACACCCAGCCAGCAGGCCAGGCCGAAAGTGCTGGCCACCACCAGGGCATCCATCAGCACGCCGGCCACGCCCACCTGGCTAATGTCTTGGAAGGTCAGGCGCAGCCCGTACAGCACGATGCCCGCGCGCAACAGCCAGTGCTTGGAAAACCCCACGCCGGTGGCGCTGGCGGGGGCCAGCCGCGGGTACAGCGTGTTGCCGACCACGATGCCGGCGACGATGGCCACGGTCAGCGCGCTCAGGCCATGCGCCCGCAGCCATGGCAGCTCGGCCAGGTACAGCGCCGCCGCCGCCAGCAGCCCCACCAGCAGCAGGCCGGGCAGGCGCGGCTGCCAGCGCTGGCGCAGGGCGGGCAGGGACCAGGGAGACAGGGCAGGGGCGTTCATGGCGGGCGGGTACGGAGGAGGTGCGCCCAGCCTGCGCCCGAGTGACCTACCTGTAAAACGAATACTATGAGTGAAAACTACCTATCAAAAAGGTAATTGCATGCGCCTGACCCTGCGCCAGCTACAGGTCTTCGTCGCCATTGCCGACCACGGCAGCACCACGGCCGCAGGACAGGCGATCGCCCTCTCGCAATCGGCCAGCAGCGCGGCCCTGCAGGAGCTGGAAGCCCACTTCGGTACACCGTTGTTCGACCGCATCGGCCGTCGCCTCGTGCTGAACGGGCATGGCCGGGCCCTGCTGGAACCGGCCCGCACCCTGCTGGCCAACGCCGCCGACCTGGAACGTCACCTGGCGGCAGGCGGCACGCCGGGGCAGGGCGCACCGCTGCGCCTGGTGCTGGCGGCCAGCACCACCATCGGCAACTATCTGCTGCCCGCACGCATTGCGGCCCTGCTGCGGCAGGCCCCGCAGGCCGAAGTCGACCTGCGCATCGACAACAGCGCAGGCGTAGTGGCCGCCGTGCAACAACTGGACGTGGACGCGGGGCTGATCGAAGGCCCGTGCCACGAGCGCGGCCTGCAGGTCACGCCCTGGCAGCAGGACCCGCTGGTGATCGTCGCTGCCGCAGACGCCCCCGCGCGCTGGTCGCTGCACGAACTGCGCGCAGCCCGCTGGCTGCTGCGCGAGCCCGGTTCCGGTACCCGCGAAGCGGTGGAGCAGGCCCTGTTGCCGCACCTGCACGGTTTCGCCCAGACCCTGCAGTTGGGCAATACCGAAGCGATCAAGCAGGCCGCCATTGCCGGGCTGGGCGTGGCCTGCCTGTCGCGCCACGCAGTGGAAGAGCCGCTGGCGCTGCGCCGCCTGCAGGTGCTCGACACCCCGTTACCCGCCCTGCAGCGCACCCTGTGGCTGGTACGCCACCCCGGCAAGCAATGGCTACCGGGGTTGCAGGCGTTGCTGGGGGCGGTGGGATAACCACGCTTCATTTCCGACGACGCGATTTCCACGATGGGGTCAGAGCCCGTTGCGCAGCAACGGGATCCGACCCCGACACACCCGTTCGCCGGCGAGATTCCGGCTGACCTCCCCAACCCTTACACTATGGGGATGCCTCTGATTACTCTGCAGAACGTCGACTTCAGCGTCGGCGGCCCGTTGTTGCTGGAAAAGGCCGAACTGTCGATCGAGCCGGGCGAACGCATCGCCCTGATCGGCCGCAACGGCGCCGGCAAATCCACCCTGCTCAAGCTGCTGTCCGGCGACCACAAGCCCGATGACGGCGAAGTGCGCGTGCAGCAGGGCGTGCGCGTCACCCGCCTGGAACAGGAAGTGCCCCATGGCGCCGCCGGTTCGGTGTTCGACGTCGTGGCCGACGGCCTGGGCGAACTGGGCCAGTGGCTGGCCGAATTCCACCATCTCAGCCATGCCGAGGAATTCGACGGCGAAGCGCTGGGCAACGTGCAGGCCAAGATCGACGCCGCCAACGGTTGGGGCCTGGACCAGCGCGTCAGCGAAACCCTGACCAAGCTCGACCTGGACGGCGAGGCCGAATTCGGCCGCCTGTCCGGCGGCATGAAGCGCCGCGTACTGCTGGCCCGCGCGCTGGTGTCCAGCCCGGATGTGCTGCTGCTGGACGAACCGACCAACCACCTGGACATCGAAGCCATCGACTGGCTCGAAGCCTTCCTGAAGGGCTGGAGCGGCAGCGTGGTCTTCGTCACCCATGACCGCCGCTTCCTGCGCGCGCTGGCCACCCGCATCGTCGAAATCGACCGCGGCCAGGTCACCAGCTGGCCGGGCGACTGGGCCAACTACGAGCGCCGCCGCGAGGAACGCCTGAACGCGCAGGCGCAGGAAAACGCCCGCTTCGACAAGCTGCTGGCGCAGGAAGAAGTCTGGATCCGCCAGGGCATCAAGGCCCGCCGCACCCGCGACGAAGGCCGCGTGCGCCGCCTGAAGGCGATGCGCACCGAGCGCTCGCAGCGTCGCGACCTTAGTGGCAACGTCAAGATGGAAGCCGCCCAGGGCGTCAGCTCCGGCAAGAAGGTCATCGACGTCAAGGACATTTTGTTCGCCTTTGGCGAGCGCACCATGGTCCGCGATTTCACCACCACCATCCTGCGTGGCGACCGCATCGGCCTGATCGGCCCCAACGGCAGCGGCAAGACCACGCTGCTGAAGCTGCTGCTGGGTGAGCTGCAGCCGGCCAAGGGCGAAGTCAACGCCGGCACCAACCTGCAGATTGCCTACTTCGACCAGTACCGTGCGGTGCTGCGCGAAGACTGGAGCGCGATCGAGAACGTGGCCGAAGGCCGCGATTTCCTCGAGTTCAATGGCAAGCGAAAGCATGTGCATGCCTACCTGCAGGACTTCATGTTCACCCCCGAGCGCGCGCGCGCGCCGATCACCCGCCTGTCCGGTGGCGAGCGCAACCGCCTGCTGCTGGCCAAGCTGTTCGCGCAGCCGTCCAACCTGCTGGTGATGGACGAACCGACCAACGACCTGGACGTGGAAACCCTGGAGCTGCTGGAAGAGCTGCTGGGCGAGTACACCGGCACGCTGCTGCTGGTCAGCCACGACCGTGATTTCATCGACAACGTGGTGACCTCCACGCTGGTGATGGAAGGCGACGGTGTGATTGGCGAATACGTGGGCGGTTACAGCGACTGGCAGCGCTACGCGGCCAGCATCAGCAGCCCGGTGGCACCGGTGGTGGCCAAGCTGGCGCCGGCCGTCGCAGCGGCACCGGTCGCCGCCGAACCGGCCGCCGCCAAGCGCAAGCTGAGCTACAAGGAAGCGCGCGAGCTGGAGCAGCTGCCCAAGACCATCGAAAAGCTGGAAGGCGATGTGGAAGGCCTGACCGCAGCGATGAACGACCCCTCGTTCTACACCCGCAGCAGCGCCGAGGTGACCGCGCACACCCAGCAGCTGGCCAAGGTACAGGCCGAGCTGGACGCTGCGTACGCGCGCTGGGAAGAGCTGGAAGGCTGATCGCGCGGCATGCGGTAGCGCGGGGCCATGCCCCGCGAGCGCGCAGCGCGGCGCATCGGGTGGTCCGCCGGGCATGGCCCGGCGCTACCGGAAGGCGGACGGCGCAATGTGTGCGGACCAAGGTCCGCACCTACCAATGCCGGTGGCCGGCGCCGGTGCCCGTTAGATCCACGCCATGCGTGGATGGCGGGGTCATTTCACCCCGTGCAGATCCCGCAGCTGGCTGGTCCGGCTGCCGAAGTACGCTGCCAGATCCGCAATGTCCTGGTCGCTCAGGTCTTTGGCCTGTGGCGTCATCAGGGCATGTTCGCGGTCGCCGGCGCGGTAGGCCTGCAGCGCATGCGCCAGGTAATCGCCGTACTGGCCGCCCAGCTTGGGGTAGGTCGGGTCGATCGGCGCGTTGCCGTCGGCACCGTGGCAATCGATGCAGCTCTGGTTGGTGGCCTTGCCCTTCACCTTGGCGCGGGCTTCGCCGGCGGCTTCGCGCCCGGCCGGCAGGCCGGCCGACGATGACGAGCCGTGCTCGCCACTGGCATGGCCAGGGTCGGCGGCGGATTTTTCGCTGTTTTCCACCTGCGACTGCGAACAGGCGGCCAGCAGCAGGGCGACGGACAGGGCGATGGCGTGACGCACGGGATGCGCGGCTTTCGACATGGGCGGGCCTTACTTGACGGTGGACAGGTAAACAGCGAGATCGGCGATCTCCTGTTCGCTGAAGCTCATCGATTGCGCCTGCATCGTCGGGTGCCGGCGCTTGCCCTGGCGGTACTCGGTCAGGGCCTGGGTCAGGTACTGCTGGCTCTGGCCACCGATCTTGGGCACCCGGTAACTGGGGTAGGCGTTCTTGTAGCCGGTGATGCCATGGCACCCCTGGCAGGTGTAGGCCAGCACCCGGCCATTGTCGAAATTGCCGCTGGGCGCGGCAGGCGCCGGCGTTGCGGCAGGTGCCGGGGCCGGTGCGGGTGTGGCAGGTGCAGAAGCAGGAGCGGGCTGTGCGGCGGCCCCAAGGGGCAGGAGGACGGCCAGAGCGAGACAAGCGGCGAGCGGCTGCGGGCGCATGATGTCGTTTCCGGGATTCGGGTCTGGTCGTTCCGGCGTGGGGTACGGAACGGTCCCGAGTATAGCCGCAGGTTTCATCTAGCTGAAATGGGGGCGGTCCGACCAGCGGCGTGAAGGCACCATGACCTTTGGGATATGGTGTGGCCGTGAAGTGGTGCATTACTTTGGTAGCACACCTGTCCACACCCCCGTCCACGCATCTTCCAGGGACCTGACGATGTCGTACTCCAACTTGCTGCCGGGCCGCCGCAGCGCAACCTGTGCTGCCGCGCTGCTGCTCACCACCTCCCTGCTGCTGAGTGGCTGTGCCGCCGGGCCCAACAACGAGGCCAAGGCCGAAACCAAGGACGAGAAGAAGGTCGATGCGGTACCGGTGGAAGTGGCCGTGGCCAGCCATCGTGCCGTGGCCGCCAGCTACACCGGCACGGCTGCGCTGGAACCGCGCGCCGAATCGCAGGTGGTGGCCAAGACCTCCGGCGTGGCGCTGGCGGTGCTCGTGGAAGAGGGCCAGCGGGTTTCCGCCGGCCAGGCGCTGGTGCGCCTGGACCCGGATCGCGCCCGCTTGGCCGTGGCGCAGAGCGAAGCGCAGCTGCGCAAGCTGGAAAACAACTACCAGCGCGCCCAGAAGCTGGTGGGCCAGCAGATGGTCAGCGCCGCCGACGTGGACCAGCTGCGCTACGACCTGGAAAACATGCGCGCCCAGTACCGCCTGGCCACGCTGGAACTGTCCTACACCACGGTGGTGGCGCCGATCTCCGGCGTCATCGCCTCGCGCTCGATCAAGACCGGCAACTTTGTACAGATCAACACGCCCATCTTCCGCATCGTCGACAACTCGCGGCTGGAGGCCACGCTGAACGTGCCCGAGCGCGAACTGGCCACCCTGCGTGCCGGCCAGCCGGTCACGTTGTCGGCCGATGCACTGCCGGGGCAGAGCTTCACCGGTACGGTGGACCGCATCGCGCCGGTGGTCGACTCGGGCAGCGGCACCTTCCGCGTGGTCAGTGCCTTCGATGGCGCCGCGCACGCTCTGCAGCCGGGCATGTTCGGCCGCATCCGCATCGACTACGACCAGCGCGCCGACGCACTGGTGGTGCCGCGCCTGTCGCTGCTGGACGATGGCGAACCGGCGGTGTTCCGCGTGCGCGCCGGCAAGGTCGCCCGCGTACCGGTGAAGCTGGGCTACGCCGAAGGTCCGTGGGTGGAAATCCGCGAGGGCCTGGCCGCCGGTGACCAGGTGGTCACGGCCGGCAAGGTGGCGCTGCGCGATGGCACGGCGGTGCAGGTCATTGCCGATCCCAACGCCAAGGCCAAGGCCAAGCCGGCCACGGTGGCCGCGGCCAAGCCCGCAGACAAGGCCGGGAGCCAGCAATGATCGCCCCGGGCCACGACCACGGTGCCTCGCCGGCGAGCGACGGCGCCGCCTCCGGCATGCGCGGCGGCCTGGTGGAATTCGCCACCCGCCGCCGCGTCACCATCGCCATGTGCACGGTCACGCTGCTGCTGTTCGGCCTGATCGCGCTGGGCAATCTGAAAGTAAACCTGCTGCCGGACCTGAGCTATCCCACGCTCACCGTGCGCACCGAATACACCGGCGCGGCACCCACCGAAATCGAAAGCCTGATCAGCCAGCCGGTGGAAGAAGCGGTGGGCGTGGTCAAGAACCTGCGCAAGCTGAAGTCGGTCTCGCGCACCGGGCAGAGCGATGTGGTGCTCGAGTTCGCCTGGGGCACCAACATGGACCAGGCCAGCCTGGAAGTGCGCGACAAGATGGAAGCGCTGAACCTGCCGCTGGAGGCCAAGGCGCCGGTGCTGCTGCGCTTCAATCCGTCCACCGAGCCGATCATGCGCCTGGTGCTGTCGACCAAGGCCGCGCCGGCCAGCGATGAAGACGCGATCCGCGAACTGACCGGCCTGCGCCGCTATGCCGACGAAGACCTGAAGAAGAAACTGGAACCGGTGACCGGCGTGGCCGCGGTGAAGGTGGGCGGTGGCCTGGAAGATGAGATCCAGGTGGACATCGACCAGCAGAAGCTGGCCCAGCTCAACCTGCCCATCGACACCGTCATCAAGCGGTTGAAGGAAGAGAACATCAACATCTCCGGCGGCCGCCTGGAGGAAGGCTCGCAGCGCTTCCTGGTGCGTACCGTCAACCAGTTCGCCGATCTGGAAGAGATCCGCAACCTGCTGGTCACCACCCAGTCGTCCAATGGCAGTGCAGCCGATTCGGCCCTGCAGCAGATGTTCACCATCGCCGCGTCCACCGGCTCGGCGGCCGCCGTTGCCGCTGCGTCGGCCGCGCAGAGTGCCTCTTCGGGCAACTCCAGCGTGGTCGCCAACGGTGTGCCCGTGCGGCTGAAAGACGTGGCCACCGTGCGCCAGGGTTACAAGGAACGCGAAGCGATCATCCGCCTGGGCGGCAAGGAATCGGTGGAGCTGGCCATCTACAAGGAAGGCGATGCGAACACCGTTGCCACCGCGCAGGCCCTGCGCACGCGCCTGGAACAGATCAAGAGCACCTTCCCGTCCGACGCCGAACTGACCACCATCGAGGACCAGTCGCGCTTCATCGAACACGCCATTGCCGATGTGAAAAAGGACGCGGTGATCGGTGGCCTGCTGGCCATCCTCATCATCTTCCTGTTCCTGCGCGATGGCTGGTCCACCTTCGTCATCAGCCTGTCGCTGCCGGTGTCGATCATCGCCACGTTCTTCTTCATGGGCCAGCTTGGCCTGAGCTTGAACGTGATGTCGCTGGGCGGTCTGGCCCTGGCCACCGGCCTGGTGGTGGACGACTCGATCGTGGTGCTGGAAAGCATCGCCAAGGCGCGCGAACGTGGCCTGGGCATCCTGCAGGCGGCCATCGTCGGCACCCGTGAAGTGAGCATGGCGGTGGTGGCCTCCACCCTGACCACCATCGCCGTGTTCCTGCCGCTGGTGTTCGTCGATGGCATTGCCGGCCAGCTGTTCCGCGACCAGGCGCTGACCGTGGCCATCGCCATTGCCATTTCGCTGCTGGTGTCGATGACCCTGATCCCGATGCTCAGTTCGCTGAAGGGCCGCCCGCCGCTGGCGTTCCCGGAAGAACCCGGAGCCGAAGCGTGGCGGCCGGAGAGCCGCTGGCAGAAGCCGGTTGCGCTGGGCCGTCGCGGGCTCGTGGCCAGTGTGCGTTGGAGCTTCTTTGCCCTGGCCTGGCTGGTGGTGCGCGTGTGGCGCGGCATCGTGGCCGTGGTCGGCCCGGTCATGCGCAAGGCCAGCGATATCGCTATGAAGCCCTATGCTGGCGCCGAGCGCGGTTACCTGCGCCTGCTGCCCAATGCCTTGGCCCATCCGGGCAAGGTGCTGGGCCTGGCCGGGCTGGCCTTCGTGGCCACCATGGCCATGGTGCCGATGCTGGGCGCGGACCTGATTCCCCAGCTGGCCCAGGACCGCTTCGAAATGACCGTGAAGCTGCCCGCCGGCACGCCGCTGAAGCAGACCGATGCGCTGGTGCGCGAACTGCAGCTGGCCCATGGCCAGAGCCAGGGCGTGGCCTCGCTGTACGGCGTCAGCGGCAGCGGCACCCGGCTGGATGCCAGCCCCACCGAAAGCGGTGAGAACATCGGCAAGCTGACCGTGGTGATGGCCGGTGGCGGCAACGCGAAGACCGAAGCGGAGATCACCGAGCGCCTGCGTGACAGCATGGGCCAGCACCCGGGCGCGCAGGTCGACTTCGCGCGGCCGGCCTTGTTCAGTTTCTCCACGCCGCTGGAAATCGAGCTGCGCGGGCAGGACATGGCCACACTGGAAGTGGCCGGCCAGCGCCTGGCCGCGCTGCTGCGTGGCAACGCGCACTACGCCGACGTCAAATCCACCGTGGAAGAGGGCTTCCCGGAAATCCAGATCCGCTTCGACCAGGAACGCGCCGGTGCGCTGGGCCTGACCACCCGGCAGATCGCCGATGTGGTGGTGAAGAAGGTGCGCGGCGACGTCGCCACGCGCTACAGCTTCCGCGACCGCAAGATCGACGTGCTGGTGCGTGCCCAGGAAGGCGACCGCGCCAGCGTGGACAGCATCCGCCGACTGATCGTCAATCCGGGCAGCACCCGTCCGGTCACCCTGGATGCGGTGGCCGACGTCATCGCCACCAGTGGCCCCAGCGAGATCCACCGCGCCGACCAGACCCGCGTGGCGGTGGTCTCGGCCAACCTGCGCGATATCGATCTGGGCGCGGCCATGCGCGAAGTGCAGCAGATGGTGGCCGAACAACCGCTGGGTGCCGGCGTGGGCCTGCACATCGGCGGGCAGGGCGAAGAACTGGCGCAGGCCGCCACCTCGCTCATCTTCGCCTTCGGCCTGGCCATCTTCCTGGTCTACCTGGTGATGGCCTCGCAGTTCGAATCGCTGCTGCACCCGTTCGTCATCCTGTTCACCATTCCGCTGGCGCTGGTCGGCGCGATCCTGGCGCTGATGCTGACCGGCAAACCCATATCGGTGGTGGTGTTCATCGGCCTGATCCTGCTGGTCGGCCTGGTCACCAAGAACGCGATCATCCTGATCGACAAGGTGAACCAGCTGCGCGAAGCCGGCGTGGCCAAGCACGAAGCACTGGTGGAAGGGGCACGCTCGCGGCTGCGGCCGATCATCATGACCACCTTGTGCACGCTGTTCGGCTTCCTGCCGCTGGCGGTGGCGATGGGCGAGGGCGCCGAGGTACGCGCGCCGATGGCCATCACCGTGATCGGCGGCCTGCTGGTGTCCACCCTGCTCACCCTGCTGGTCATTCCGGTGGTGTACGACCTGATGGACCGCCGCGGCGATGCCTACTACCGCGAACGCGGCCGCAAGCACGCCGGTGAAGGCCTGCACGGCGCCACGGGCAGCGCGGCGGGCGCGGAGGAACCGGCATGAGCGTTGCCGAGTTTTCCATCCGTCGCCCGGTCACCACCATCATGTGTTTCGTGTCGCTGGTGGTGGTCGGCCTGATCGCCTCGTTCCGGCTGCCGCTGGAAGCGCTGCCGGATATCTCCGCGCCGTTCCTGTTCGTGCAGATTCCCTACACCGGCTCCACGCCGGAAGAGGTGGAGCGCACCATCATCCGCCCGGTGGAAGAGTCACTCGCGACCATGACCGGCATCAAGCGCATGCGCTCGTCGGCCACCGCCGAGGCGGCGTCGATCTTCATCGAGTTCAGCGATTGGGACCGCGACATCGCCATTGCCGCGTCAGATGCGCGCGAACGCATCGATGCGATCCGCAGCGATCTGCCCGACGACCTGCAGCGTTACAACGTGTTCAAGTGGTCCAGCAGCGACCAGCCGGTGCTGAAGGTGCGCCTGGCCAGCACCACCGACCTGACCACCGCGTATGACATGCTGGACCGCGAGTTCAAGCGGCGCATCGAACGCATTCCCGGCGTGGCCCGCGTGGACATCACCGGCGCGCCGCCGAACGAGGTCGAGATCGCCATCGACCCGAACCGGCTGAACGCCCATGGCCTGAGCATCAACGAATTGAGCGAGCGTCTGCGCACGCTGAACTTCTCGATCTCGGCCGGGCAGATCGACGACAACGGCCAGCGCGTGCGCGTGCAGCCGGTGGGTGAGATCACCGACCTGCAGGAAATGCGCGACCTGGTGATCAATGCCACCGGCCTGCGCCTGGGTGATATCGCCGATGTGCGCCTGAAGCCGGCGCGCATGAACTACGGCCGCCGGCTGGACGGCAACCCGGCGGTGGGTCTGGACATCTACAAGGAGCGCAGTGCGAACCTGGTGGAAGTCTCGCGCGCGGCGCTGGCCGAAGTGGAGGCGATTCGCGCGCAGGATTCCATGCGCGATGTGCAGATCAAGGTGATCGACAACCAGGGCAAGGCGGTCACCTCTTCGCTGCTGGAACTGGCCGAAGCCGGTGCGGTCGGCCTGATCCTGTCGGTCACCGTGCTGTTCTTCTTCCTGCGCCACTGGCCGTCCACGCTGATGGTCACCCTGGCCATTCCGATCTGTTTCACCATCACCCTGGGCTTCATGTACTTCGCCGGGGTCACCCTGAACATCCTGACCATGATGGGCCTGCTGCTGGCGGTGGGTATGCTGGTGGACAACGCCGTGGTTGTGGTGGAAAGCATCTACCAGGAACGCGAGCGCATGCCCGGGCAGCCGCGGCTGGCCTCGATCATCGGCACCCGCAACGTGGCCATCGCGCTCAGCGCCGGCACCCTGTGCCACTGCATCGTGTTCGTGCCCAACCTGTTTGGTGAAACCAACAACATCAGCATCTTCATGGCGCAGATCGCGATCACCATCTCGGTCTCGCTGCTGGCCTCGTGGCTGGTGGCCGTCAGCCTGATTCCCATGCTGTCCGCGCGCATGGCCACGCCCAAGCTGGTGCATTCGCAGACCGGCGTGATCGCGCGCCTGCAGCACCGTTACGCGCAGCTGCTGGACTGGTCGCTGCGCCACCGTGGCTGGAGCCTGCTGGGCATCGTGCTGGTGGTGCTGGTCAGCCTGGTGCCGATGAAGCTGACCAAGGTGGACATGTTTGGCGGCGAGGGTGGCAAGGACATCTTCATCGGCTACATGTGGAAGGGCGCCTACACCTACCGGCAGATGTCCGAGGAAGTGGGCCGCGTGGAAGCCTGGATCGAAGAGAACCGCGAGCGCCTGCACGTGCAGCAGGTGTATTCCTGGTACAGCGAACAGGAAGGCAGCTCCACCGTGGTCACCCTGGACGAGAAGCACGCCAAGGACATCAAGGCGTTGCAGGAAGAAATCCGCAAGGGTCTGCCCAAGTCCGCGCGCACTGACTACTTCGTCGGCAACCAGGGCGGCGATGGCGGCGGCGGTGGCAACCAGGGCGTGCAGGTGCAGCTGGTGGGCGATTCCAGCACCCTGCTGCAGGAGATCGGCCAGGAAGTGCTGCCGCTGCTGGCACAGCGCAGCGAGCTGCGCGACGTGCGCATCGACAACGGCGAAAAGGGCGGCGAGCTGAAGGTCCACGTCGACCGCGAACGCGCCGCGGCCTTCGGCTTCAACGCCGAACAGGTGGCCAGCTTCGTCGGCCTGGCCCTGCGTGGCGCCCCCATGCGCGAGTTCCGCCGTGGCGACAACGAAGTGCCGGTCTGGGTGCGTTTCGCCGGCGCCGAACAGAGCAGCCCGGAAGATCTGGCCGGCTTCAGCGTACGCACCGGCGATGGCCGCAGCGTGCCGCTGTTGAGCCTGGTCAGCGTGGACGTGGGTTCGTCTGCCACCCAGATCGGCCGCACCAACCGTCAGACCACGCTCACCATCAAGGCCAACCTGGCCGAGAAGATCACCGCACCCGATGGCCGCAAGGCGATCGAGGCCGTGCTCAAGCCGATGAACTTCCCCGCCGGCTATGGCTACAGCTTCGACGGCGGCGACTACGGCAACGACGATGAAGCCATGCAGCAGATGGTGTTCAACCTGCTCATCGCGCTGGTGATGATCTACGTGGTGATGGCCGCGGTGTTCGAATCGCTGCTGTTCCCGGCGGCGATCATGAGCGGCGTACTGTTCTCGATCTTCGGCGTGTTCTGGCTGTTCTGGATCACCGGCACCTCGTTCGGCATCATGTCCTTCATCGGCATCCTGGTGCTGATGGGCGTGGTGGTGAACAACGGCATCGTGATGATCGAGCACATCAACAACCTGCGGCGTGGCGGCATGGGCCGCACCCAGGCATTGGTGGAAGGCTCACGCGAGCGCCTGCGCCCGATCATGATGACCATGGGCACGGCGATCCTGGCGATGGTGCCGATCTCGCTGACCAACACGCAGATGTTCGGCGATGGCCCGGAATACGCCCCGATGGCGCGCGCGATTGCCGGCGGCCTAGCGTTCTCCACCGTGGTCAGCCTGCTGTTCCTGCCCACGATCTACGCCCTGCTGGACGACCTGCGCAACGCCGCCGTGCGCCTGATCCGCCGCGCCCGCGTTCGCCCGGTAGAGTCGAGCTTGCTCGACTGAACGCAGGGCCGAGCCCATTCGACTGCCGCCAATGGCGGCAACACCGTGTGTAGTGGTGGGGGGAGACCGGTCGTAGTGGGGCGGTCTCCCCCTTTTTTTCTGCCGATCAGGCCTTGCGCAGGAACCAGGTCCGGCGCGTGTACTCGTGACCGAAATCGACATGGCCAAACCGCGCGATCTCGCGCTGGCCACGGCGGTAGTAACGCCACGGGGCCTTTTCAGGCAGCGCGGTCTGGCCGTAGAACACGTCCATGTGGCCCACCGGCATCGCCTTGGGCGTCACGTGCATCACCACGCTGCGGCGGGTACCGGCCGACGGGTGCGGCGCACCGCCATGGAACAGCTGCGGGTGCCAGACAATCACATCGCCCGGCTGCACATGCACCGCCTGCGCCTGCAATCCGGCTTCCTCGCACTGGCGCGCGACCGCATCCTGGTAGCCCGCCCAACCTTCCCCGGCCATGGGGCTGACCGGGCCGTCACCGAACACTTTCTTTCGCAGTGCCTGCAGGTCGATGGGCGGCAGCAGGTGGCTGCCCGGCACCACGCGCAGTGGGCCATTGCTGTCATCCACCGCGTCCAGCGCCGTCCACACCCCCATGTAGCGCTCGCCCGGCGAAGTGCAGAACACGGGCGTGTCGCGGTGCAGCGACTGCTCCGATCCGCGCTCGTAGTACAGGCTGGTGTAGAGGGTGGTGGGCTCACCGAAGAAGCGGTCGCAGACATCGATGGCCGCGTTGTCGGTCAGCAGCGCGGTCATCGCATCCACCACCAGGTGCAGGTTGACGATCCGGTACAGGCGCTGGTGGTCATCCAGGTTGCGCGTCACCGCTTTCGCGTTGCGCTGCTTGAACCGCGCGATGCGCTGGTTGATGTCTTCCACCAGTGCCGGTGCGATAGCCTGGCGAACCACCACGTAGCCGTCGCGCATCAGCGCATCATATGCATCCATAGCTCAATCATCTCCTCAACGCGCATGCCTGCAGTGCAGGCCCTGGTTTCAGCCTGCCACCTTGCCCCACACCCGGCCGGCGGTCAGCCACAGGCCCAGCATGCTGCCCAGGTTGGTCAGCATGAAGGTCAGCACCACCCGGGTGACCCGGTTGCGGTACCAGCCCTTCAGGCTCTGCGCATCGTCGCGCAGCTTCAGGAAATCCTCGTACGCCGGCTTGCGCAGGCGCGCTTCCACCAGCGCCGAGAACGCACCGGTGGGAATGCTCAGGCGGAACGGCTTGAACGGTGCCACCACGATCGCGGTCAGGATGCTCAGCGGGTGGCTGCCGGCCAGCAGGCAGCCCAGGCCCGCCAGGCCGCCGGTGTACATCGCCCAGGTCGCCAGCAGTTCGGTGCCCACGCCCAGCCCGCCGCGGTAGAAGCCCACGCCAATGCCGGTCACCACGATGGCCAGGATGGCCAGGGTGAACCACGGAATGTTGCGCTTCTTCGGCACCGCTTCCAGCTCGGCACGCAGCGCTGCCGGTGCGTCGTTGTCGGTTTCCAGGTAGCGCGCCAGGCCGGCCAGGTGGCCGGCGCCGACCACGGCCAGCACCTCGCGCTGCAGCGGGGTGTGTTCCTCGCGCAGGCGGGTGGCCATGTAGCGGTCGCGCTCGCCAATGATGGTTTCGTACAGCGCCGGGCTTTCGCTGGCGAACTCGCCGAAGCTCGATTCCAGCATGTCGCCCTGCTTCAGCTTCTCGATCTCGTTCTCGCCCACTTCTTCAGACGAGAACAGACCGGCGCCGAGCCCGGCCACCAGCTTCAGCTTGCCGAAGAAGCCCAGGCGCTGAGAGGCGCGGCGGAAGGTCAGGCCCACTTCGCGGTCGATCAGGTGCACCGGCAGATTGCGCTCGCGCGCCAGGTCCACTGCACGCTTCAGCTCGGCGCCGGGCTCGATGCCCAGCTGCTCGGCCAGGCGGCGCTGGTAGGCCGACAAGGCCAGGTTGGCGGCGAACAGGGCCACGCGGCCCTTGCGGATCACTTCCACCAGGTCCAGCTTGGCCAGCGTGTCCGGATCGCTCAGTGCCTGCAGGCGCTGCGGGTCCAGTTCCACTGCCACCGCATCGAAGCGGCCGCTGTCGATGGCCTTTTCCACGGCCTCCACGCTGGCGTGGGAAACGTGGGCGGTGCCCAGCAGGGTGTAGCGCACGCCGTCGCGCTCGACAACGCGCACCGGCTGGCCGGCAAACAGATCGTCGCCGGTTTCGGGAAGGGTTTCAGTCATGGGGTCATTCATTGGAAGGGGCGGTGTCGGCGCCGTCGCCGAGCGCGCGCTGCATCTGCACGGTGTCCAGCCAGCGGCCGTGCTTGCGGCCCAGGCCCTGGAACACGCCCACCAGGTGGAAGCCAAAGCGTTCGTGCAGCTTGATGGAGGCAGTGTTGGTGGGTTCGCCGATCACCGCCACCATCTGCCGGTAGCCGCGCGCAGTGCAGGCGTCGATCAGCGCCTGCAGCAGGCGCGTACCCACGCCGTTGCCCTGGAAGGCGGCATCGACATAGACCGAATTTTCCACGGTCCACTGGTAGGCCACGCGGGTGCGGTAGGTGTTGGCGTAGGCATAGCCGGCCACCTGGCCGTCGATCTCGGCCACCAGGTAGGGGAAGCCGCGGTCGATGATGTCGCGCATGCGGCGCAGCATCTCGGCCGCATCCGGAATGTCGTACTCGTAGGTGTTGACGAAATCGGTCACTTCCACCGCGTAGATCGCGGTGATCGCAGCAATGTCGGCCGGGCCGGCATCACGGATGAGGACGGCCATGCCGGGTCTCCGGATCAGTCGATGTAGCGCTTCAGCAGATCACCGTACGCATCGATGCGACGGTCGCGCAGGAACGGCCAGATGCGACGCACGTGCTCGCTGCGCTGCAGGTCCACGTCGCACACCAGCACGGTGGCGTCGGTGCCGGCTTCGGCCAGGAATTCACCCTGCGGGCCCAGCACGTGGCTGTTGCCCCAGAACTGGATGCCCGACGCGCCCAGCGGCGAGGCTTCGTGGCCCACGCGGTTGCAGCTGAGCACGGGCAGGCCGTTGGCCACGGCATGGCCACGGTGGCTCAGCACCCAGGCGTCGCGCTGGCGGGTCTTTTCATCCTGCACATCGTCCGGGTCCCAGCCGATGGCGGTGGGGTAGAGCAGCAGTTCGGCACCGGCCAGCGCCATCAGGCGCGCCGCTTCCGGGTACCACTGGTCCCAGCACACCAGCACGCCCAGGCGGCCCACCGAGGTATCGATCGGCTTGAAGCCGATGTCGCCTGGGGTGAAGTAGAACTTCTCGTAGAAGCCCGGGTCATCGGGGATGTGCATCTTGCGGTACTTGCCCAGCAGGGTGCCGTCCTTTTCGAACACCACGGCGGTGTTGTGGTACAGGCCGGCGGCGCGGCGCTCGAACAGCGAGCCGACCAGCACCACGCCATGCTTCTTGGCCAGCGCGCCCAGGCGTTCGGTGCTGGGGCCGGGAATCGGCTCGGCCAGGTCGAACTCGTCCACCGATTCGTGCTGGCAGAAGTACGGGCCGTTGTGCAGTTCCTGCAGCAGCACCAGTTTCGCGCCCTGCGCAGCCGCCTCGGCCACACGCGCTTCGATCACCGCCAGATTGGCGGCGGCATCGCCGTGGTTGCGCTCCTGGATCAGGGCGACGGTAAGGGGGCTGCGCGAGTTCATGCGGGGCGTTCCTGCGGGGGAAAACCTGCATGTTAGCGCGGATGGCGTGCCGCGGCGTGTTGGCCGCTGAATGGGCCGCCTTTGTAGAGTCGAGCCATGCTCGACTGACTCTTCGCGCGGATTACGTCAAAAGCCAGTCGAGCATGGCTCGACTCTACAAAGGCGGTGCCGGGCGCGCGGCCCGGCGACCTTGCATCAGGCCTTCAGCAGGCCCTGCGGCAACTGCATGGTGATGCAGTGCAGGCTGCCGTTCTGCCAGATCAGCGAGCGGCAGGGCACCTGCACGATTTCGCGGCCCGGGTGGGCCAGGGCCAGCACGTCGCGGGCCAGGTCGTCGGCCGGATCGCCGTAGGCCGGCATCAGCACCGCACCATTGACGATCAGGTAGTTGGCGTACGACGCGGCCAGGCGGCGGCCTTCGTCGATCACTGGCTGCGCCCACGGCAGCGGGAACAGGCGGTACGGCTTGCCGTCCTTGGTGCGCAGCGCGGCCAGCTCGTTGCCCATCGCCTGCAGTTCGGCGTAGTGCGAATCGCTCTGGTCGTCGCAGGCCTGGTAGACGATGCTGTCAGCCGAGGCGAAGCGGGCCAGGGTATCGATGTGGGCGTCGGTGTCGTCGCCTTCCAGGTAACCATGGTCCAGCCACAGCACGCGGTCCTGCTGCAGCCAGTCGGCCAGGTCGGCGCTCAGGCTTTCGCGGTCGCGGTGCGGGTGGCGTTCGTGCAGGCACTTCCAGGTGGTCAGCAGGGTGCCTTCACCGTCGGTTTCAATGCCGCCGCCTTCCAGCGCGAACGGAATGCTGCGCACCGGTGCATCGTTGAACACACCGGCCTGGTCCAGCACGCCCACCAGCTGGTCGTCCAGGGTGGCGTCGAACTTGCCGCCCCAGCCGGTGAAGCGGAAGTCCAGCAGCTGGAAGCCGCCGTCGGCGCGGCGCAGGGTGATCGGGCCCGAATCGCGCAGCCAGGTATCGTCGTAGGCCGCCGTGGTGAAGCGCACCTTGTCCATGTCGATGCGGTTGGAGCGCAGCCGCATTTCGGCATAGGTCTCCACATCGTCATCGGCCACGCAGATCAGCACCGGCTGGAAGCGGGTGATGGCCGCAACCAGGGCGATGTAGGTCTCTTCCACCTGGCCCAGGCGGTCGGCCCAGTCGGTGTCGGCGGTGGGCCAGGCAATCAGGACGCCGCTCTGGGCTTCCCATTCGGCAGGAAAACGAAGGTTCTGGTTCATGGTCTCGCTACACGGGCCCGCCACGGGCGGGGTGGGGGATCAACGGATCGGCGGTTTCGGGCCGATTTCGTTCGGGTCGGCCTGGTTGGCCACCACATCGATCACCTTCTGCTTTTCAAAGTAGACGGTGAACTGCGGGTAGACCCAGCGGTGGATGGTCGGCCACTGGCGCTTCTGGCCGCCGCGCGGCTGCAGCTGTTCGCTCGGCGCGCCGAACTGCGACTGCACCTGCTGCATGCTCTGGCCGCGGACGGGCAGGGCGGTGGCCGGCTTTTCACGGGCGCGGTCGATCAGCAGGGTGTCGGCCAGCGCCGGCGTGGCGGCGGCCAGGGTGGCCAGTACGGCCAGGGTGGACAGGTAACGCTTCATCTCGAACTACTCCCCAGTGGTCAAGAAAGGCGATTACAGCAAAAACGGCGGAAAAAAGCCGCATAAACAAAAAACCGCCCGAAGGCGGTTTTTTGCATCGGGTCGCCCCGCGTGGGGCAGCCTGGGCCCGAAGGCCGGAAGGCTTAGCGCTGGCGCGCCTTGAAACGCGGGTTCGACTTGCAGATGACGAAGATCTTGCCACGACGACGCACGACCTTGCAGTCACGGTGACGGGCCTTCGCCGACTTCAGGGAGGACAGGACTTTCATGGCATACCTCGGCGTAAACAGTAGTTGTTCGGGTGGAGCGTGGCCGCGATATGCGAAAGACAATCGGCAGTTGACGCTCGTTCAAGCCCGCCATTCTACCGGGCTTTTCTCCGTGGTTTCAAGTGGTTGCACGAAAGTCGCCGCGCAGGGCGTCTGGCAGGGGCTAGAATGGCCCCTTCACACGCGCAAGGACCCCCATGAATCCACTCGCTCCCGTCCTGACCATCGACGGCCCGTCCGGGGCTGGCAAGGGTACCATCAGCCGCATCGTGGCGCGCCGCATGGGCTGGCATTACCTGGATTCGGGCGCGCTGTACCGGGCGGTGGGCGTGGCGGCCAGCTGGGCCGATATCGACACCTCCGACGCCTCGGCCCTGGTGCGCTGCACCTTCGACACCCGCGTTCAGTTTGTTGAACAGGGCGACGCCATGCGCGTGCTGGTGAACGGCACCGATGCCACCGACGAGCTGCGCCTGGAGACCACCGGTGCGCTGGCCTCGGCCATTGCCGCCATTCCCGAGGTGCGTTCGGCGCTGAAGGAGCGCCAGCGCGCATTCAGGGAGCTGCCGGGCCTGGTCGCCGACGGCCGCGACATGGGCACGGTCATCTTCGCCGACGCCCCCTACAAGGTGTTCCTGACCGCCAGTGCCGAGGAGCGCGCCGAGCGCCGGCATAAGCAGTTGAAAGACAAGGGGGTTTCTGTTAGCTTTGATGACCTCCTGCGCGAGATCATGGCCCGCGACGCCCGTGATGCTCAGCGTACCGTGGCGCCCCTGAAGCCGGCAGACGATGCCGTCCTCATCGACACCACAGGCATCGGCATCGCAGATGTCGTTGCCAGAGTGATGGATCTGCTTCCGGTTCCGGCTGCCTGATCCGTTCGCGCAGGAGCGCTGCCAGCAACATCGGTGGTGGTCGCGCAATGCAGTGCTGTACAAGCTCCGTCGCGCAATGATGCGTGGCGGTTTTCCTACTACACACGACCTGCGTTTCCGGGGTCGACCAACAGGCGGGCGGTCGCCATTCCCCTGAAGGGGACGCCACCGACCCATGTGTCCAACAGAGTAAATCTAATGACCGAATCATTTGCCGAACTGTTTGAAGCCAGCCAGGCCAACCTGGCCAAGCTGAAGCCGGGCGCCATCGTCAGCGGTACCGTTGTTGAAGTCCGCGGCGACGTCGTGGTGATCAACGCTGGCCTGAAGTCCGAAGGCATCGTGCCGATCGAACAGTTCCGTAACGACGCTGGCGAAATCGACGTCGCCGAAGGCGACATCGTCAAGGTCGCCCTCGACTCCATCGAGAACGGCTTCGGCGAAACCGTCCTGTCGCGCGAGAAGGCCAAGCGCGCGATGGTGTGGGACGAGCTGGAAGAAGCGTTGGAAAAGAACGAAACCATCACCGGTCGCATCAGCGGCAAGGTCAAGGGTGGTTTCACCGTGGACATCAAGGATGTCCGCGCCTTCCTGCCGGGTTCCCTGGTCGATGTGCGCCCGGTGCGCGATCCGGCCTACCTGGAAGGCAAGGAGCTGGAATTCAAGCTCATCAAGCTGGACCGCAAGCGTAACAACGTCGTGGTCTCGCGCCGCGCTGTCGTCGAAAGCGAGCACTCGGAAGAGCGCGAGCAGCTGATGGACAAGCTGCAGGAAGGCGCGATCCTGAAGGGTGTCGTCAAGAACCTGACCGATTACGGCGCGTTCGTGGATCTGGGCGGTATCGACGGCCTGCTGCACATCACCGACATGGCATGGAAGCGCGTGCGCCATCCGTCCGAAGTCGTGAACGTCGGCGACGAGCTGGACGTGCGCGTGCTGAAGTTCGACCGCGAGCGCAACCGCGTTTCGCTGGGCCTGAAGCAGCTGGGCGAAGATCCGTGGGATAACATCGCCCGTCGTTACCCGGCCAACAGCCGCGTCTTCGGCAAGGTCTCCAACGTCACCGATTACGGCGCGTTCGTTGAGATCGAGCCGGGCGTCGAAGGCCTGGTGCACGTCTCCGAGATGGATTGGACCAACAAGAACGTCAACCCGTCCAAGGTTGTGCAGGTTGGTGACGAAGTCGAAGTGATGGTGCTGGACGTCGATGAAGAGCGTCGCCGTATCTCGCTGGGCATGAAGCAGGTTGCCGCCAATCCGTGGGAAACCTTCGCTGCCACCCACAAGAAGGGTGACAAGGTGTCGGGCCAGATCAAGTCGATCACCGACTTCGGCATCTTCATCGGCCTGGACGGCGGCATCGACGGCCTGGTCCACCTGTCCGACATCAGCTGGAACACCACCGGCGAAGACGTCGTTCGCAACTTCAAGAAGGGCGACACCCTGGACGCCGTTGTCCTGGCCGTCGATCCGGAACGCGAGCGCATCTCCCTGGGCGTGAAGCAGCTGGAGCAGGATCCGTTCGGCCAGTACATGGCTGCCAATCCGAAGGGCTCCAAGGTCGAAGGCGTGGTGAAGGAAGTCGACGCCAAGGGCGCGATCATCGAGCTGGCTGACGGCATCGAAGGTTACGTCTCGGCACGCGACATCGCCAACGAGCGCGTTGACGACGCCACCCAGCACCTGAAGGTCGGCGACAAGGTCGAAGCCAAGTTCGTGGGCATGGACCGCAAGGGCCGCACCCTGCAGCTGTCGATCAAGGCCAAGGACGACGCTGAAATGCGCGAAGTGCTGGAGGAATACCAGTCCTCTTCGGCTTCCAGCGGCACCACCCAGCTGGGCGCGCTGCTGCGTGCACAGCTGAACGGCAACAAGTCCGAGTAATATCGGCCTGTAGCTGTTCGTTGTTTCCTGGACGGCCCGGGCATTGCCCGGGCCGTTTCAGGCTGAGTGACCCCTGATGTGAGCCGGCGATGACCAAATCCGAACTGATCGAAATCCTTGCGCGCCGCCAGGCGCACCTGAAGGCCGATGATGTCGATCTGGCGGTGAAGTCGTTGCTGGAAATGATGGGCGGTTCCCTCTCTGCCGGGGATCGCATCGAAATACGTGGCTTTGGCAGCTTCTCGCTGCACTACCGGCCGCCGCGACTGGGTCGCAACCCGAAGACCGGCGAATCGGTGGCCCTGCCGGGCAAGCACGTTCCCCATTTCAAGCCGGGCAAGGAACTGCGCGAGCGGGTCAGCAGCGTGCTGCCGCTGGACGCCGATCCGGCCTGAAGGTCCTGTCGCGCGACGACGTGCGATTTTTCCCGCCAGTCGGATAAGCTACAGGCTCCTGCCATTGGAGCTGTCGCATGAAGGTTTTCCGTCTGCTGGTGCTGCTGGCAGTCCTGATCCTTGGCCTGATCATCGGCGCGGTCAACATGACCGACATGTCGATCAACCTGTTGTTCACCCAGTTGCATACGTCGGTTGGCGTGGCGTTGATCGCCGCACTGCTGGTCGGCGTGGTCGTCGGTGCCGGGCTGGTGCTGGTAAGCGTGGTCATTCCGCTCTACAGCCAGCTGCGCCGCGCCAACAAGTCGGTGGCCGCCACGTCGGCCCCGGTTACTTCCCCCCAATCTTTTGATGGACGCTGATCGAAGATGGATTTCGTCACCGAGTGGTTCTGGTTTTTCCTGTTCGTGCCGCTGGCTGCTGTTGCAGGCTGGGTAATCGGCCGGCGTGGCGGTCAACGCCACGGTGACAACCAGGTCAGCCGCCTGTCCAGTACCTATTTCCGTGGCCTGAACTACCTGCTGAACGAGCAGCCGGACAAGGCCATCGAACTGTTCCTGCATATCGCCGAACTGGACAAGGAAACCTTCGAGACCCAGGTCGCGCTGGGCCATCTGTTCCGCCGCCGCGGCGAAGTGGACCGTGCCATCCGCCTGCACCAGGGCCTGGTGAACCGCAATGACCTGAGCGACGCACAGCGCGTGCAGGCGCTGCTGGCGCTGGGCGAGGACTACATGAAGTCCGGCCTGCTGGACCGTGCCGAAACCGTGTTCACCGAACTGGCGCAGCTGGACCAGCGCGCGCCGCAGGCGCTCAAGCACCTGATCGGCATCTACCAGGCCGAGCGCGATTGGGAAAAGGCGATCGACAACGCCACCCGCTTCGAAGACGTGACCGGCGAGCCGATGGGCAAGCTGATCGGTCAGTTCGAATGCGAACTGGCCGAGCGCTTCCGCGGTGCTGGCAAGCTGGACGAGGCGAGGGCGGCCATTGCCCGCGCCTACCAGGCCGATGCCATGTCGGTGCGCGCCGGCATCATTGAAGGCCGTCTGGAAACGGACGCCGGCAATGCCGAAGCCGCCGTGCGCGCCTTCGAACGCGCTGCCCGCAACGACCCCGAATACCTGCCCGAGCTGCTGCCGGCGCTGATGGAAAACTACCGCAAGGTGGGTGACCTCGGCGGTGCCCGCGCGTTCCTGTCGGAAATGACCGAACACTACCGTGGCATCGCCCCGGTGCTGGCGCTCACCCGCCTGATGGAAGAGCAGGAAGGCGTGGCCCCGGCGCGTGCCTATCTGGGCCGCCAGCTGAAGGACCGCCCGTCGGTGCGTGGCGAATCGGCGCTGATCGATCTGACCCTGGCCGAGGGCGCCGATTCCACCGCCACCCTGCACGATCTGAAGCACATCACCGATCAGTTGCTGGTGCGCAACCCGGCCTACCGCTGCACGCGCTGCGGCTTCGGCGCGCGTACCCACCACTGGCAGTGCCCGAGCTGCAAGGAGTGGGGCACCGTGAAGCCGCTGCTGAACTACGCGGTGCTCTGAGCCATGCCCTGGCTGGTGATGGGCGCGCTGCTGGGCCTGGCCCTGCTCAGCGCCGGATTGACGTGGGCCGCGCGGGGCTACGCCCTGCGCCGGCAGTTGCTGGACCAGCCGGGCGAACGCCGCAGCCATAGCGTGGCCACCCCGCGCGGTGGCGGCATCGCCATCGTCATCAGTCTGCTGGTGGCCGCAGGTGCCGCGATGTGGGCCTGGCCCGACGCCGCAGGCAGTGTGCTGGTCGCCAGCCTGGGCCTGGTGCTGGTGGCCGGCATCGGCTGGTGGGATGACCATCGCCCGCTGCCGGCAGTACGTCGCCTGTGCGTACACGTGGTCGCCGCCGCGCTGTTGGCCGGGCTGGTGAAGCTGCATGGCGGCAGCTGGCTGCTGGCCGCGCTGGTGCTGTTCTTCACCACCTCGCTCATCAACATCTGGAACTTCATGGATGGCATCAACGGCATCGCCAGCAGCCAGGCGGTGATCGCCGCGCTGGGGCTGGCGCCGGTGCTGCCGTGGCCCTATTCATTGGCCGCGATCGCCCTGGGCCTGGCCTGCCTGGGTTTCCTGCCGTTCAATTTCCCCAAGGCGAAGATCTTCATGGGCGATGTCGGCAGCGGCGCCCTGGGCTATGCGGTGTCTGTGGTACTGGCCATCGCCAGCCTGAAGACCAACATCCAGTGGATGCTGCTGCTGGTGCCGATTTCACCTTTCCTTGTGGACGCAGGCTTCACACTGTTGGCGCGCATGCTCTCCGGGCAACGCTGGATGGAACCCCACACCCAGCATGTCTACCAGCGCGCAGTGCAGGCAGGAGCCAGCCACGCACAGGTCACAGGGATGTACTTTGTTTTGGGCCTGTTCAGTATTACAGTGTTCAATGTCTGCTCCAGTTTGCAGCCGAGGTGGGAGGCTGTCGTAGCGGTCGCGTGGTTTGCCGCGCTGACTCTGCTCTGGCTCCTCCTGCGCAATGGATTGCGCAATCGATAAGGAATTAAGCGAAATATGTCTTCACCTTGGCGGGACAGAATCCTCGGTCTTTTGCCGCGCACGGCCATCGTCTGCCACGACCTGTTCATGGTCTGGGCCTGCTGGCAGCTGCTGCATGCCGGTCGCTACTCGATCCTGGCCGACGCCCCGGCGCTGCCGCTGTGGAATGTCGACACCACCCTGGTGCTGGCGCTGCAGGGCATCGTGTTCTGGCGCGTGGGCCTGTACCGCGGCCTGTGGCGTTTCGCCAGCGTCAGCGACCTGCTGAACATCTTCAAGGCCAGCTTCATCGGCCTGGTCGCCATCGTGCTGGTGCTGGCCTGGAAGCGCTTCAACGGCGTGCCCATGTCGGTGCTGGTCATCTATCCCTTCGCACTGTCGGCCCTGCTGGGTGCGCCGCGCCTGCTGTACCGCGCATGGAAGGACTACCAGTCGCTGCAGTCCGATTCGACCGCGCGCCGGGTGCTGATCCTCGGCGCCGGCCAGGCCGCTGAAACGCTGGTGCGCGACCTGCGCCGTTCCGGCAACTTCGAACCGGTGGGCCTGCTCGATGACGCCCCGCACCTGCGCGGCGCCAAGCTGCAGGGCCTGCCGATCCTGGGCACCCTGGACGATGCCCCGGCGGTGGTGCGCGAAAGCGCGGCCAAGCTGCTGGTCATCGCCATTCCCTCGCTCGATGCGGTGGGCATGCAGCGCGTGGTCGCCATCTGCGAAAGCACTGGCGTGCCGTTCCGCACCGTGCCCAAGTTGAGCGACATCCTGCAGGGCCAGTCGCTGCCGGGCCAGTTGAAGGAAGTGGCGATCGAAGACCTGCTGGGTCGCAAGCCGATCATGCCGGACTGGAACCTGATCCGCGGTTGGCTGGGCGGGCGTACCGTCATGGTCACCGGCGCCGGTGGTTCCATCGGTTCGGAACTGTGCCGCCAGTGCGCGCGCCATGGCGCCGGCCGCATCGTGCTGGTGGAAATCAGCGAGCTGCTGCTGCTGACCATCGAAGGTGAGCTGCGCCGCAGCTTCCCCGATATCGAAGTGGAGGCCGTGCTGGGCGACTGTGGCGACCCGGCAGTGATGCGCCATGCGCTGTCGCTGCACCCGGTCGATACGGCCTTCCACGCCGCCGCCTACAAGCATGTGCCCGTGCTGGAACGGCAGTTGCGCGAAGCCGTGCGCAACAACATCCTGGCTACCGAAAATGTGGCACGCGCCTGCCTGGAAGCTCGGGTGGAGCATTTCGTGTTCATTTCCACCGACAAGGCGGTCGATCCGGTCAATGCGCTGGGCGCCAGCAAGCGCTACGCGGAAATGATCTGCCAGAGCCTGGACCAGAAATCCACACATACCCGTTTCGTGACCGTGCGCTTCGGCAACGTGCTGGCCTCGGCCGGCAGCGTGGTGCCGCTGTTCCGCGAACAGATCCTGCGCGGCGGCCCGGTCACGGTGACCGATCCGGAAGTGACCCGTTACTTCATGACCATTCCCGAGGCCTGCCAGCTGATCCTGCAGGCGGCCGCGTCGGCGTCGCACGGTGCCATCTATACCCTGGACATGGGCGAGCCGGTGCCGATCCGCGTGCTGGCCGAACAGATGATCCGCCTGGCCGGCAAGCAGCCGTACAAGGATATTCCGATCATCTACACCGGCCTGCGCCCGGGCGAGAAGCTGCACGAGACGCTGTTCTATTCCGACGAAGACTACCGCCCGACCTCGCACCCGAAGGTGCTGGAAGCCGGCGTGCGTACCTTCTCGCGCGATCTGGTGCTGGGCAACGTGCCCAAGCTGCGCGAGGCAACGGTGAGCTACGACACCGGCGCAATCCAGGAAATCCTGTTCGCGACCATGCCCGAATTCTCGCCAATCGAACAGGACGCTTACATCTCGTCCGCTAAAGTCGTGCCATTCCCCGCACGAGAGGCCAGCAGGCACTAATGAGCAAGCGCATTCGCAAGGCAGTTTTCCCGGTGGCAGGCCTGGGCACCCGTTTCCTGCCCGCTACCAAGACGGTTCCCAAGGAAATGCTGCCGATCATCGATCGGCCCCTCATCCAGTACGCGGTGGACGAGGCGATCGAGGCGGGCTGTGACACCCTGGTGTTCATCACCAACCGCTACAAGCACGCCGTTGCCGATTACTTCGACAAGGCCTACGAGCTGGAACAGAAGCTCGAGCGCGCCGGCAAGCAGGAACAGCTGGAGCTGATCCGCCACGTGCTGCCCGAGGGCGTGCGTGCGATCTTCGTCACTCAGGCCGAGGCACTGGGGCTGGGCCATGCAGTGCTGTGCGCGAAGGCAGTGATCGGCGATGAACCCTTCGCCGTGCTGCTGCCCGACGATCTGATCTGGAACCGCGGCGCCGGTGCGCTGAAGCAGATGGCCGATCTGAACGAGGCCAGCGGTGCCAGCGTGATTGCGGTGGAAGATGTGCCGCACGAGAAGACCGCCAGCTACGGCATCGTCGCCACCGAGGCGTTCGATGGCCGCAAGGGCCGCATTTCGCAGATCGTGGAAAAGCCCAAGCCGGAAGACGCGCCGAGCGATCTGGCGGTGGTGGGTCGCTACGTGCTGAGCCCGAAGATCTTCGAGCTGCTGGAACAGACCGGCAGTGGTGCTGGTGGCGAGATCCAGCTGACCGATGCGATTGCCGCGCTGCTGGCGCAGGAGCCGGTGGATGCCTACCGCTTCGAGGGCACGCGCTTTGACTGCGGTACGCACCTGGGTCTGGTGGAAGCGACGATCCGCTTCGCGCTGGACAACCCGAAGCTGGCCGGCCCGGCCCGCGAGAAGCTGGCAGCGATGCTGGCGGAGTAAGGGTTTTTCGAGCGCTCCGTTCGCGGCGCCTTCCTGTCTCCCTTGGGAGGCGGGGGCGGAATCAAGGGCAGGGTCAAAAGCAAAAAAGGCAGCCATTGGCTGCCTTTTTTGCTTGTTGGGGTCAGATCCCTTTGCGCCGCAAAGGGCTCTGACCCCAGCTCTTGCCTTGCCTTTGCTCATCCCTCCGCCGCGCGGAATGATGGATGGCACGGGTGGGTGAGGCTGACCGGGACTGTCAGCGGCATGGATGCCCCTGCCAAGCCCCCAGGGACGGGTTTACGGCGTGTCCCGGGCAGCCTCGCCCACCCGGGCCCCACAGCCAGCAATCAGCCGGCAGCGCTTTGACCCTTACAGCGCTTCGAAAATACCCGCGGCGCCCATGCCGGTGCCGATGCACATGGTCACCATGCCGTACTTCTGCTGGCGGCGGCGCAGGCCGTGCAGCAGGGTGGCGGTGCGGATCGCGCCGGTCGCGCCCAGCGGGTGGCCCAGGGCGATGGCGCCGCCCAGCGGGTTCACCTTGCTCGGGTCAAGGCCGCAATCGCGGATCACCGCCAGCGACTGCGCGGCAAAGGCTTCGTTCAGTTCAATCCAGTCCAGCTGGTCCTGGGTCAGGCCGGCCTGCTTCAGTGCCTTCGGAATCGCGGCGATCGGGCCGATGCCCATCACTTCCGGGCGCACGCCGGCCACCGAGAAGCTGACGAAGCGGGCCAGCGGGGTCAGGCCGTAATCCTTGATCGCCTGTTCCGAAGCCAGCAGAACGGCGCCGGCGCCATCGCTCATCTGCGACGAGTTGCCTGCGGTGACGGTGCCACCGAACTGGCCGTTGCGGAACACCGGGCGCAGCTTGGCCAGGCCTTCAGCCGAAGAATCCGGGCGCGGGCCTTCATCGGTGTCGGCAATCTTGTTGCGGGTGATGATGCGCTGGCCATCGGCCAGGTCCGGCAGGTGCGAGACGATCTCGTACGGGCTGATCTCATCCTTGAACTCGCCGTTCTGGATGGCGGCCATGGCCTTCTGGTGCGAGGCCAGCGCGAAGGCGTCCTGCTCTTCGCGCGAGACCTTCCACTCTTCGGCCACCTTCTCGGCGGTGATGCCCATGCCGTAGGCAATGGCCACGTGGTCGTTGTCGAACACGCTCGGTGCCATCGCGATCTTGTTGCCCATCATCGGCACCATCGACATCGATTCGGTGCCGCCGGCCAGCATCAGGTCGGCGTTGCCCAGGCGGATCGCATCGGCAGCCTGCGCCACGGCCTGCAGGCCGGACGAGCAGAAGCGATTCACGGTCTGTGCGGCGATGGTGTTGGGCAGGCCGGCCAGCAGCACGCCGATGCGCGCCACGTTCATGCCTTGCTCGGCTTCGGGCATGGCGCAGCCGATGATGGCGTCATCGATGCGGTTCACGTCCACGCCCGGGGCCTGGGCGACGACGCTGCGCAGCACGTGCGCAAGCATGTCGTCGGGGCGGGTGTTGCGGAACATGCCCTTGGGCGCCTTGCCTACCGGGGTACGGGTGGCGGCGACGATGTAGGCGTCCTGGATTTGCTTGGTCATTGCAGTGATCTCTTGAATAGGATTTGTAGAGTCGAGCCATGCTCGACTGCCACATCAGGGTGTGCCCACCAAGGTGGGCACCTACCAGAAGCAGGTATCAGTTACGCAGCGGCTTGCCGGTCTTCAGCATGTGCGCGATGCGGGCCTGGGTCTTTTCCTGCTGGGCCAGTTCAACGAAATGCTTGCGCTCCAGGGTCAGCAGCCATTCTTCGTCCACCAGGGTGCCGCGGTCGACCTTGCCGCCGCACAGCACGGTGGCGATGCGCTCGGCAATTTCGTAGTCGTAGGGGCTGATGAAGCGGCCTTCCAGCATGTTGACCAGCATCATCTTGAAGGTGGCGATGCCCACGTCACCGGCCACCTGGATGCGGCGTGCCGGCAGCGGCGGACGGTAGCCGGCTTCGGCCAGTGCACGTGCTTCGGCCTTGGCGATGTACAGCGCCTCGTAGCTGTTGAACACCACCTTGTCGGTGCTGCGCAGCAGGCCCAGTTCCTTGGCGTTGACCGCCGAGTTGGACACCTTGGCCATGGCGACGGTCTCGAAGGTCTTCTTCAGTTCGGCGAACACATCACCGCCCGGGCCAGCGGCCTGCGAGGCGCGCACGGCCAGTTCCTTCAGGCCGCCACCGGCCGGCAGCAGGCCCACGCCGGCTTCGACCAGGCCGATGTAGCTTTCCAGGAAGGCCACGGTCTTGGCGCTGTGCATCTGGAATTCGCAGCCACCGCCCAGGGCCAAGCCACGCACCGCGGCCACCACCGGCACCAGCGAGTACTTGATGCGCTGGCTGGTGCGCTGGAAGTTGGCGACCATTTCTTCGAACTGGTCGACCTTGCCGGCCTGCAGCAGGCCAAGGGCACCTGCCAGGTCGGCACCGGCGGAGAAGGGTTCCTTCTGCTGCCAGATCACCAGGCCCTGGAAATCCTTCTCGGCGCGGCTGACGCATTCCTGCAGGCCATCGAGTACCTGGTCGGACACGGTGTTCATCTTGGTCTTGAAGCTGACCACGGCAATGCCGTCGCCGTCGTGCCACATGCGCAGGCCGTCGTTCTCGAACACGGTCTCGCCCGGCGCGAACTTCTCGCCCAGCAGCGGATCCGGGAAGCGCTGGCGCTGGTACACCGGCAGCGACGAGCGCGGCAGCTTGGCGTTGCGCGACGGGCTGTAGCTGCCTTCGGCGCCGTGCACGCCGTCGCGGCCATCGAACACCCAGTCCGGCAGCGGGGCGCTGCTCATGCTCTTGCCGGCGACGATGTCATCGGCAATCCACTGCGCCACCTGCTTCCAGCCGGCGGCCTGCCAGGTTTCGAACGGGCCCAGCGACCAGCCGTAGCCCCAGCGGATGGCCAGGTCGACGTCGCGCGCGGTTTCGGCGATATCGGCCAGGTGGTAGGCGCTGTAGTGGAACAGGTCGCGGAAGGTCGCCCACAGGAACTGCGCCTGCGGGTGCTGGCTTTCGCGCAGCTTGGCGAACTTTTCGGCCGGGTTTTTGATCTTCAGGATCTCGACCACTTCCGGGGCGGCAGTGCGATCGGCGGCGCGGTAGTCCTGCTTTTCCAGGTCCAGCACCACGATGTCCTTGCCGACCTTGCGGAAGATGCCGGCGCCGGTCTTCTGGCCCAGCGCGCCCTTGGCAATCAGCGCATCCAGCCACTTCGGCGACTTGAAGAATTCATGCCACGGGTCGTTGGGCAGGGTGTCGCCCATGGTCTTGATGACGTGGGCCATGGTGTCCAGGCCGACCACGTCGGAGGTGCGGTAGGTGGCCGACTTCGGGCGGCCCACCAGCGGGCCGGTCAGGCCGTCCACTTCATCGAAGCCCAGGCCGAACTGCTGGGTGTGGTGGATGGTGGACAGGATCGAGAACACGCCGATGCGGTTGCCGATGAAGTTCGGGGTGTCCTTGGCGTACACCACGCCCTTGCCCAGGGTGGTGACCAGGAAGGCTTCCAGGCCTTCCAGCACCGCCTTGTCGGTGGTGGTGGCCGGAATCAGTTCGGCCAGGTGCATGTAGCGCGGCGGGTTGAAGAAGTGCACGCCGCAGAAGCGGTGGCGCAGCTGCTCGGGCAGCACGTCGGCCAGCTTGTTGATGCCCAGGCCGGAGGTATTGGAGGCCAGCACCGCGTGGTCGGCCACGAACGGGGCGATCTTCTTGTACAGGTCCTGCTTCCAGTCCATGCGCTCGGCAATGGCCTCGATGATCAGGTCGCAGTCCTTCAGCTGTTCCAGGCTGGTTTCGTAATTGCCGGGGGTGATCGCTTCGGCCAGCGACTTGCTGGCCAGCGGCGCCGGGCTCAGCTTGCCCAGGTTGGCGATTGCCTTCAGCACGATGCCATCGGCCGGACCTTCCTTGGCAGGCAGGTCGAACAGCACGGTATCGACGCCGGCGTTGGTCAGGTGGGCGGCGATCTGGGCACCCATGACGCCGGCACCCAGCACGGCGGCGCGGCGGACTAGCAGGGAATTGGACATGGTGTAGGGCCTTTGTTGGTCAGCAGTTACTGGGTGGAATCAATGGAAGCGGGCAGGGCGCTGTCGCGTGCGGCGGCGCGGAACCCGGCTTCGGCGAAATGGATCAGTTCGTGGGCGGCATGGGCACGATGCGCCGCTTCGGTGACACCGGCGGGTCGCTTGATCAGCCCGAAGTCGGCCATGGCGTAGGTGAGCGAGCCGGCCAGGAAATCCAGCCGCCAGTACAGCTCTTCCTTGCTCAGGCCGGGTACGCATTCGGCAATGGCCTTGCCGAACGCGCGCAGCACGTGGCCGTAGTGGTCGGACAGGAACTTGCGCAGGTTGTCGTTCTTTTCGGCGTAGGCGCGGGCGATCACGCGCACGAAGGCGCCGCCGCTCTGGCGGTCCTGGGCCATGGCCAGTGCCGGTTCCACGAAGGCGGCCAGCACCGGGCGCAGCTGGCCGGGGTGTTCGCTGCGGGCGCGCTCGAGCTGGGCCAGGCGCGCGGCGGTCATTTCGTCCATGCGGCGGCGGAACACCTCGTTGACCAGGTTTTCCTTGGAGCCGAAGTGGTAGTTCACCGCCGCGATGTTCACATCGGCCTGACTGGTGACCTGGCGCAGGGACGTGCCGGCGAACCCGTGCTGGGCGAACAGCTCCTCGGCGGCACCGAGGATCCGGTCCTTGGTCGAGAAGTGGGCGGGTTTGGCCATGGGGCGGCAGACCTTAATCAAACGATTGTTTGATACTAGGACCAGACGGGGGCGTATGGCATTTTGCAGTGCAGCAAATCTGCCGGGCGAGTTACAGGGCGTTCACCCGGGGGCGGGGGGGGGGGG